>JAGDAG010000127.1 GCA_017959625.1 Abditibacteriota bacterium
AAATGACCGAAAACTATCATAAGAACATATAACAGTGAAAAAACTTATCTGCATTTTACTGATATTAGCCTTCTCGTCGGGGGTGTGGGCCTATAACAAGGCAAACCCCGGCGCAGGAAAAAAGCGCTTCATATACAAACACGTGATCTTTATAGGCGTTGACGGCCTGGGGGCGTTTCACAGAAATACCGAGACGCCGAACATAGACAGGCTGTTCGTCAAAGACGGCGCTTCCACCTGCGTGGCGGAAGCGGTGAAGCCTACCATCAGCGGCGAGAACTGGACAAGCATCATGACCGGCGTCCTGCCGTATTATCACAAGGTTGGCAACAACAACATCGGTTCCCGGGCTTATACCATGGCGGACAAATATCCCACTGTGTTCGGCCTGGTGGAAAAAGCCTTCCCGGGGGCTGTGATGGGTTCCTTCGTGGACTGGCCGCCCCTGAATACCGGGGTGGCGGACGATTTTCCCGGCATAGAGAAGTTTTCCACCGGCTGCGACAGGGAAGCGGACGTCTGCGCAAAGGCCGAGGCCTTTATCAGGGAAAAGAAGCCCGTCTTCGCCTTTGTCTATTTCGGCAATCCCGACCATATGGGGCACGCCGGCGGGTATCTGAACGAGCCCTATTACGAGGCTGTCCGCGCCATGGACGGCTACGTGGGCAGAGTGATCGCGGCAGTGGAAGAGGCCGGCATGGCGGACGATACCCTTATACTCCTCACCACCGATCACGGCGGCGTTAAAGACGGGGGCCACGGAGGGAATACCGACGAGGAAGTGTTCGTGTTTTTCGGCGCCAGAGGCAAAACGGTTATCAAGGGGTCCGATCTGGGCCATATGTACACCAGAGACCTGCCCGCCGTGGTGTGCTACGCCATGGGCATAAAGGGCAACCCCCTTTGGGACAGCTTTCTGCCGGACGGCCTTTTTGAGGAATACCCGAGGCCCCGGGCAAGAAAAGCGGCCCGAAAGTCCGAAAAACATAAAGCCGTTCCCGCTCCCGCCGCCGATTCTCCCGAAGGCCTCTTCAGCTTTATAGACAGGTCCCGGCTCCGCTGCGCCTTCTCTTTTGACGGCTCTCTGGAGGATCTGGCAGGAAACTATAAGGCGGAATTCACCGGCGAGGAAAAATACGGCCCGGGCATGTTCGGAAAGGCCGTATGGGTGAACGTCAAAAACTTTGTGACCCTGCCGGAGATGAAATTCGGCAAAGACAGCTTTACCATATCCATGTGGCTCAACGCCAAAGATTTCGGGGTGAACCAGCCTACTATATTCAGCAACAAAGACTGGCGCAGCGGCTACAACACCGGCTTTATACTGGCCAGCGTGGGGGTCTTTAAGTTCAACCTGGGCAACGGCAGCGACGCCAGGTGCGATTATATGTACAACATGCCCTATGATTTCCCCGGCCGCTGGACCAACGTTATCCTGTCCGCCGACAGGGAGAAGGGGACCGTGAGAGTCTATATCAACTTTGAAGAGGCGGGCGCCGACACCCTGAGCGCCGCCCTGAGGGACCTCTCCTTCGATTCCGGGCTGCCTTTTACCATAGGCTGCGACGGTTCCGGGAAAACCGTTTCCAGTATGGATTTCCTGGCAGACGACCTGCTGGTCTTCGACGGCGCTTTCGGACCCGAAGACGTTGAGAGGCTGAAAAAATACTACCTGCCGAAAGAAAGACAGAAAGGCCGAAGGGGCCCTGTGATATAATTTATATGTAAAATGCCGCTTTTGCGGCGTATTTTGAGGTGAATGATGACAGATCCCAGAATGACCAGGCTTGCGGAGCTGCTGGTTAATTATTCCTGCGAAGTAAAGCCCGGCGAAAAGGTTTATATAAGCACCCAGGCCATACATCCGGAGATGGACTGCGAGATAATAAAGCAGGTGGTGAAGGCGGGAGGCGTCCCTTTCCATCATCTCTCCAACGGCCGGATCAACCGCGAGCTTGCCCTGTGCGCCTCGAAGGAAAGGATGGAGATCCTTAAGGAAGCCGACCTTGCCATGATGAAGCAGATGGACTGCTATATAGCCATCCGGGGCGCCGACAACGATTCCGAACAATCGGACGTCCCCAAGGAAAAGAAACGCATAGTGGACAAGTATTACGGGACGGAGGTCCTGAACGAGCGGGTCAACAATACAAAATGGGTGGTGCTCAGATGGCCCACGCCTTCCATGGCCCAGAGAGCGGCCATGAGCACCGAAGCCTTTGAGGATTTTTACTTCGACGTCTGCACCCTGGATTACGGAAAGCTGGCAAAGGCCGAGGCCGTTCTCAGGGAGCGTATGGACAAGGCGGATATGGTGCATATCCTGGGGCCCGGCGACACTGACCTTCGTTTCAGCATAAAGGATATCCCGGCCATCTGCTGCTGGGGCGACAGGAACATACCCGACGGCGAGGTTTACACAGCCCCCGTAAAGGATTCGGTAAACGGCGTCATACATTATAACGCCCCCACCTGCTACGGCGGAAAGGAATTCGACAATATACGGCTTGAAATAAAAGACGGCAAAATAGAAAAAGCCACGGGTTCGGATACCGACGGCATAAACTTTATACTGGACACGGACCCCGGCGCCAGATATTTCGGCGAGTTTTCCCTGGGGGTGAATCCCTTTATCAAAAAGCCTATGCGGGACATCCTTTTCGACGAAAAGATCTCCGGCTCCATACATCTCACCCCGGGCAGGGCTTATGAAGAAGCCTGGAACGGCAACGATTCCGCCCTACACTGGGATCTGGTCATGATACAGACTCCCGAATACGGAGGCGGGGAGATATGGTTCGATGACGAACTCATACGCAAGGACGGCCTGTTCGTTCCGGATTATCTGCAGCCTCTGAACCCGGAGGCCTTCTCCAAGGAGCTTTAGAGTGAAACGCCCTTCCTTTGACGAGACGTATATGGATATAGTGGATATCATCGCCCGGCGCTCCACCTGCAACAGAAAAAAGGTGGGGGCGGTGATAACCATGGACAGGCGGATCCTTTCCCACGGATACAACGGGGTCCTTTCGGGGATGCCCCACTGCTGCGACACCGGGGAATGCCTGAAGGAAAAAATGGGGGACGAGGATTATAAGATCTGCGTCCACGCCGAACAGAACGCCATCTGCCAGTGCGCGAAAAGGGGGCTTTCCGTTGACGGCGCCACTATATACGTCAACGCCAATATCTGCCTCACCTGCGCCAAGCTCATAGCCGCTTCCGGGATAAAACGGGTGGTGTTCCGCCGGGACAGCGAAACCAAAAACGACGGCGTCCGCCTGCTTTCGTCCCGGGGGATCGAGGTAGAAGACTGGAAGGCGTGAAGGCCGTGGTCTTCGATATAGGGGCCACCCTTGTGGACGGCCCTCCCGTGGCCCCCGCCAAGGTGATAGCCTCTCTTACCGGAGCCGGCTACAGGGACGTAGCCGGTATCATCATGCGCCGTGATTTTGCGGACAGCGACGCTTTGATACGCGCCCTTGAAGAAGAGCTTTCCCTTTCCTTTTCCCCCGTGGCCCGCGAAAAAACAAAGGACCTGTGGGAAAGCCAGTTCACCGGCTGCCATGAGATCAACGATTCTTCGAACGTTCTTCGGTTTTTTGCCCGGCGCCATATCAGGATAGGCCTCCTTTCCGACATCTGGCGCCCCTATTACGAGGGCGTCAAGAGAGCCGTTAAGGATATAGAGAGCCTTGCGGAGGCAAAGGCCCTGAGCTTCTGCACGGGGCATAAAAAACCGGACCCCTATAATTTCCGCCTGATAACGGAGCTGCTTTCCCTGGAGCCGCAGGAGATACTTATGGTGGGCGATACCTACAGCCATGACATAGAGCCTGCCATAGCGCTGGGAATGAAAACGGCCTGGCTTTTGCGCCGCCCCGAAAAAGAAGCCGACGACGTTATCGACGTTATAAACGGGAAAAAGCCCGCGCCGGATCTGACAATAAAGGACCTTGCCGGGCTGTGCGGCGCTTTCCCGCAGGAAGAAAAAGATAAGTAAAAAAATCAAAGGAGACAACAAGTGAAAATAGTAAAGATCGTCAGGCATACCCCCGAAGAGCTGCTGGAAAACATGCGGAAGGTGAGCATGATGAAAAGGCCCGATGACAAATGCTACCGGGATGCGGAATTAAGGCTTGTAAGCATGCATACGGACGATATCGCCCCCGCCCAGAGATACGTGCTTTCCGAAGGCGTCCTGAGGGCGCGGGAGCTGGAATGGGCCCTTGCGGAGCACGGTATCGATCTTTTCAACCTGTGCGGCTACGTATCCATCTGGCGGGACGACTGCGAAGATCAGATAGACGTGCTTCCTCCCGTGGTGGAAATGAGCCCGGAGGCGGACGGAAGCTGCGTCAATATACTCAACGACGGCATGCACCGGGTGTATCTGGCCAGGATGGAAAGGAAAACCGTGCAGGTGGTTTACGCAAAGCCGGACCCCGTTAAATATCCCTATTACGCCTATCCTCTGGTGAACGGCTGGAAGGACGTGGAGATCAAAGAGGACCTGCCCGAGGGCTATATCAAAAAATGGCACCGCATCGAAAATTACAAATCCCTTTACAGGGACTTCAATACGGGCTTTGTCAACGTGGGAGGCCCCAGAGGGCATTTTTCCAAGCCTGATAAGGCTCTTTCCGGCGATAACAGCCTTATTCCCGGCGCCAGGATGAGATTCGGCCGGTACAAGGGCGAGGAGATCGTCTGGCGGGTGCTTGAAGCCGGGGCCGGAGAATTGCTGCTGATAAGCGAACAGGCTCTTGACTGCGCCCCTTACAACAAAACCTACGAGGACGTCTCCTGGGAAAAGAGCAGCCTGAGAGCCTGGCTCAACGGAGAGTTTTTGCAGGAAGCCTTCAGCGGGGACGAAAAGGCGCGTATCGCGGACGCCAAGGTGAAAAACGACAACAGCGCCGGCGACCCCCCGGTATGGGGAGGCTTTGATACCCTGGACAAGGTGTTCCTTTTGAGCAGGGAAGAAGCCGAAAAATACTTTGCAAACTATAAAGAAAGGGCCTGCAGGCCCACGGCCTACGCCAAGACGAGGCATATTTACAGAGAAGGAGAATTCTGCCGCTGGTGGCTCAGGTCTCCCGGAGCAAGCAGTAAAAACGCCGTTTACGTGAACGAAGAAGGCGACGTGTTTGCCAACGGCTTTACCGTGCACTTCGACAGCAACGGGGTCCGCCCCGTTATCCGAATAAGGATATAAGGCGCCCCGCAAAGAAAACAGGCAGGTTTGAAACCTGCCTGTTGTTTTTGGTCCGGCTTATTTTATCAGCCTGATATCCATAAACCGGGCGATGCCCTTGGAGATATCGGTGTTGTCGATATACTTGCCCCAAACGGGATCCTTTCCGCGGATATACCGGTTGTAAAGCCCGGGGGTCCCGCCTTTTACAAAGAAGGGAACGGGGCAGTTGGTATGCCCGCCGGTGGTATATTCGTAGTTGGGCATATTGCCCGCGCCGTTGGAGGTGATGAAATACGTTCCGTCGGTATTTCTGATGCCGCCGGTCTCGTGGTCGGCGGTGACTATGATCATGGTGTCGTTCCAGTTGGAGTTTTTGTTGACCCATTCCACCATGGCCCTTACCGCGTCGTCGAGGGCGTTGATGAAGGCCACGTTGTTTTCGCCGTTATTGGCGTGGTTCGCATGGTCGGGGCGGCCTTCCTCCAGCATGAAGAAAAAGCCCTTTCCGTCTTTTCCGTTGTTGTTCTTCAGGATGTTCAGTGTGGCAACGGCCATCTCCGCGGTAGTGGGCACGTGGTCCGCTATGGGCATATCGCCGGAGCACTTGGGGGAAAACAGAAACTTTCCTTTTGCGTTTTTATCCGCGGCCAGAGCCAGAAAATCTTCCCGGTCTTCTATGAGCTTGTAGGGGGTCGCTCCCTTAGAAACGTCGTCCCAGTCGGACGAAGAGATAACGTTATAAGAGGCTTCTTCCTTTTTGGTCCCGTTTGTATGGTACCAGGGGTTCCCGCCGCCTCCCAAAACGTCGTTGATGCCGTTGGACAGGAGTTCGTGGGAAATGGGGTTCCAGCGTCCTCTTGCTATGCTGTGGGCGCTTACCCCCGCGGGAGTGGCGTCGGCCCAGGAAACGCTGGTGACGTCGGCTACCCGGTAACCCGCGCGTTTTGCCGCCAGGGCCACCGTGTCGTAATGCTCCAGCCCGCTGAACAGGTTCACGTGGCCGTTGTAGGTCTTTCTGCCGCTGTTGATGGCGGTAGCGGACGCGGCGGAATCGGTGCAGTTGCGGAGGTAGCCTTCTATATCGGGTATCTGCGCGGAGGCGTCCTTCCAGGCTTTGGAGGAATCAAAATCCAGGCCGTAGCAATAGGTGGTGCAGAAGATCTTAGTGGGAAAAGACCTCATTACGGTCTTTTTTCCGGAAAACTGCTCATACATATTGATGGCGTTGATCCCGGTGCCGTCGCTGACAACAAGTATAACGTTCTTTTCGGCAAAGCATGCCGCCGCCATAGCGATGACCGCTATGGTCAAGATGATTTTTTTAAGCATAACCGCTCCTTATTATTTTGACATCACTGCCTTTTAAACTGTTTGAATCTGTTGGCAAAAGCCGCCGCTTCCATTTCCTTTCCCCCCGCCGGCTGCAGCCTTGTGATCATCACCGAGCCTCTTCCGCAGGCAGCCTCTATGCCCTGTTTCCCGAAGGAAAGCACCGAGCCGCAGTCCGTATGGGGGGCGTCTTCCTCTTTTATATGCGCCTCCGTCACCTTGATCTCGGTATCGAAAAGGGTGCATACCGCGCCGGGGCGGGGAGCAAGCCCCCGGATAAGGCAGCAGACCTTGCGGGCGGAGAGTGAAAAATCTATAATAGTATCGGCTTTTTTGATGGAAGGCGCCTTTGTGGCAAGGGCGTCGTCCTGTTTTACCGGCGTGAGGGTCCCCGCCGCTCTTGCGTAAAGGGTCTCCACAAGGAGCTCCGCGCCCAGGACTGCAAGCCTTTTGCCCAGGGTTTCGCTGTTGTCATCGGCCTCTATGGGCGTTTCCCGCGAAAGCAGTATATCGCCGGTATCCATGCCTTCGTTCATGAGCATGGTGGTGACGCCGGTTTTGCAGAGCCCGCTCATTATGGAACGCTGTATAGGCGCGGCGCCCCGCAGCGCCGGCAAAAGGGAGCCGTGAACGTTTATGGCGCCCAGGGGAGTGAGCTCCAGCAGGGAAAGGGGTATCTTCTGGCCGTAGGCGGCAACCGCGAAAGCGTCTGCATCAAAGGAAGAAATATAAGCCACGCTTTCGCTATCGGATATGGCTTCCGGCTGAAAGAGAGTGAGCCCCCGGGCTTCGGCGGCCAGCTTGACGGGGCAGGGGGTAAGAAGCTTTTTTCTTCCCTTCGGCCTGTCCGGCTGGCAGATGACGCACTTTATATCAAAACCTTCCGAAAGAAGAGACTCAAGGATGGTTACGGCAAAATCGGAGGTGCCGGCAAACAAAAGCTTCATTTTTTGGCGTCGTCCATATCCACGGGTTCTATGGTTTCCGGGTCGGCAAGATCCATGAATATCACTCCGTCGAGATGATCCGTTTCGTGCTGGATACAGCGGGCCAGGAGCTCCTGGGCTTTTATCCTTACGGGTTCGCCGTTTTCGTTGATGCCGGTGACCGTCACCTTGTAAGCCCTCTCCACTTCGCCGTGGAGCCCGGGCACGGAAAGGCAGCCCTCGTAACACACGTCGGAGCCGCTCTTTTTTATGATCTTTGGGTTGATGAGGGCGTGGAGGCCGTCGCCGTCTTCGCCCATGTCATAAACGAACAGCCTTTTCATGACCCCCACCTGGGGGCCTGCAAGGCCTAAGCCTTTGGCAGAGTGGAGCGTGTCGCCCATATCGGCGATGAGCTTTTTGATATCGTCGTTGAACTCGGCCACAGGCTCGCATTTCTCCCGGAGCCGGGGGTCTCCGTATTTAACTATTTCCAGAATCGCCATTGATCGTTTTGTTGTCCCTCACTTTTTTGTTGAGCTCCGCTAAAAATGAAGCAAGGCAGACACTGTGCATCAGGGCGCCGTCTTTTACGGTCCCGTCGGCAGCCCCCATACAGGAGCGGCAGTGCATGCCGTGTTTTGCAAATACTTCTTCGGTCTCCGGGTGATCATGCAAAACCTTGCATATCAGTGAATCGCCTTTGATGTAGTCCATTCCCATGCTCCGGTTTGTTGTCATTAATATTATATCACACTTTGCGGCAATAATATAAGGGGCTTATGCCGGGGAAGGGGCCCCGGCGTTTTCCGCCGGTGGGGGTTCCGGCTGAGGCGTTTCCGCCGGAGCTGCTTCTCCCTGCTGCGCTTCTTCCGGAGGGGTTTCCGGCTGCTCTTCCTGTTTCGGTTTCAATAGTTCGGCAATCGCCGTAAATTTGTTCTTTTCCGCAACGGAAAGGGGAGTCTCGCCGGAAGCGTTTGCTTTCAGGGGATCCGCCCCTTTTGAAAGCAAAAACTCCACGATCTGCTTTTTGTTGGACAGCACGCCGTAGTGAAGGGCGGTGTTACCGTCGTTATCCGTGTCGTCAAGCTTTGCGCCCACAGCCTGCAGGGCAAACACTATGGGCAGGTTCCCTATCATAAAAGCGTCCAGAATGGGAGTGACGCCGTTGTTGTTGGCCTTGCCCACAAGGCTTTTCAGCGACGGGATCATCTCTCTGAAAAGCCGCTCGTTGTCGCTTAAGACCGCAAAATGCAGGCAGGTGTCTCCGTTTTTTGTTTTCAGCTTTGTGTTTGCCCCCCGCTTCAGAAGCCAGTCTGCCACGCCGGGCTGGTTGGCGTCCAGGGCGTTGTAAAGCGGAGTGACGCCGTCGGAGTCGGGGAGGTTTATATCGGTCCCGTTTTCGGCAAGGAACATCACAAGCTCAAGATTCCCCCTGTATGCCGCCTCATGTATAAGATAAGTGCCTTTTGCCGAAGGAACGTCTGTTTTCGCGCCCCGGGAAGCAAGATATTTCACTATGTCGGAATTATCGCTGCAGCAGGCCGTCATGATGGGAGTGAAGCCGGTGGAAGCGACGGGGGCGTTGATATCCATCCCTTTTTCAATGAGAAGCTTCAGCACCTCCAGGTTTCCCGCCGCCGCCGCTTCCTGAAGGGCGCTGTTCCCCTGAGGGGATACGTATGTGATATCAACGCCCTGTTCTTCGAGAAAAGCCATCATATCCGCAGTGGAATACTGGGCGATTATGCGAGCGGGGGAATCCTTGTCGGTGTTGAAACGGTTTTTGTCTTTTATGCGGCCGAACAGGTTTTTCAAAAGCTCTTTCTTTTCGCCTACCAAAAGAGGAAGAAGAGTATTGAGGGATATCTCTTCTTCCGGCATATTGTCCGCAAGAAGCAGCACCGCTTCGTCGTGGCCCGCAGCGGCGGAATAATCTATGGGCAGAAGATTCTGGTCGTCTTTGGCGACGGTGCTCAATTTCCGCTCCAGCAGGCTTTTTATTATGTTGATATTGCCGCCGTAGGCCGCCATATGCAGAAGGGTGGTCTTTTCGGTGGCCGCCGTGGAGGCGCCCCGCCTCAAAAGCAGATTGAATATCTCTTCGCTTTTGTTCTGGGCGGCGTAATATATGGGAGTATAGCCTTCGATATCCCTGCAGTCGAGATTGGCCCTGTTGTTGATGAGCAGCTTCGTGATATTCAGCTGATTGAAGCAGACTGCGTAGTGAAGGGGAGTGAAGCCCTGGCTGTCGGTGATATTGACGGGCGCCTTTTTGGCCAGAAGCTGCTGGACGTGGGTGTAATCCTCATCCATGATGGCGTTGAAAAGCATCACCTTGAGTTCCAGTTCCCTTTGCTTCTCTTCTTCTTCCGGAGTAAGAGGGGCCTCCCCGGAGGGAGGGGCTTCCGTCGGCGCCGGCTGCTCCGTCTGCCCGAAAACCGGCGGCAGGAGCAAAACAAATATAAATATTGCTGTCAAAAAGGTCTTCATTTCCGAAATCGTCCGGTGGGTGATTTGTTACAAATAAATTATAGCACCATTTACGGATTATATCTACAAAAAAGCGGACCTCAAAAAGAGATCCGCCTTTTTGAAAGCAAACGTTAATTTGCCTGAGGCCTTTCCGGCCGAGGGCCGCGCTCGCCGCCCCGGCCGCCGCCCCGGCCGCCTTGCGGGCCTCTTTGGCCCATGGTCTCCTGCATGATCTTCTGGACCTCCTCCCGAAGGGATTTGGCATAAGCGTTGTAGGCGTTGATCTGATCCATGGTGAGAAGGGTCTTGTATTCCACCTCAAAATCCGAGAGGTTCTTGTTGGACTTCTCCATATAGGCCTGCATGCTTTTCATAGCCGCTTCGCGGTCGGCGGCGTTCCTCATGCTTTCCATGAGCTTTTCGCCCTCTTTGTTTATTTCCTGAGTGGGTTTCTGGTATTTGGTGAGAAGCTGGTCGATCTTTTTCACCTGCTCCTCCGTGAGCTTCAGCTTGTCCTCAAGCTTTGTTTTTACCATGGGATGATAAACCCCCAGCTGGCTGAAAAACGTGTTCTTGAGCATAAGGTTGTCGTATCTGGAGGCCTCTTCTTTTGAAAGGATGCCCTTGAGTTCCTTTTCAAAGGCTGTTTTTGCCGCGCGCTGGTCAAACATGTTGGCGTTGCGCATATCCTTTCCTTCCGCTCGCGCGGCTTCCATTTCCTTGCGCATGGTCTCCATGGCCTCTTTTTGGGCGTTTTCGTATTTTGTTACGAGGGCCTTCACCTTTGCGGTCTTTTCTTCGTTAAGGCCGAGATAGGTAACGTCAAAATCATATCCGCCGCCCATCATTCCGCCGGGCATACCCATCATCATGCCGGGCATACCCATGCCGGGACCTCTGCCGGGTCCGCCGGGACCTCTGCCGGGTCCGCCGGGGCCTCTGCCGGGACCGCCGGGGCCTCTTCCGGGACCGCCGGGGCCGCCCTGGGCAAAGACAGCCGCGCAGGCGAAAACTATAAGAGCAAGTATCAAAAGAGTCTTTTTCATTTTATGGTACCTCGTTTATTTTTTAGGAGCCTTTCCGGACTTTGCGCCGGGTCCTTTACCCGGGCCCATACCCGGTCCGCCGGGAAACTTCTTCCGGAATTCTTCCATTCTTTTCTTTTGGATACTCTCGTATTTGGAAAGCTGGGCTTTTGTGAGCACCTTGTTCTGGGCCGTCTGGTATTCCTGATGAAGCTTCATCAAGGTCTGCATGTTCTTCTGCATTTTTTCCATGTCCGCTTTTGAAGGCTTGGCGTTTTTGTCAAACTTTCTCTGAGGCATATTTTTTCTCTGAGCCTCAAATTTTGCGGAATAGGTTTTGCTGATGGAATCCAGCTTTTTCTTTTGATCGGCGGAAAGCCCCAGCTGCTTTTGTATCTCGGGGTCGTTCAAGCCGAAGCCGAACCCACGTCCGGGGGCTTTCTTTGCCGCTGAGGCAGGAGCGCTCTTTTTAGGGGCTGCAGCACTCTTTTTGGCTGCGGGAGCCGCTCCGAACACTACTGCTGCGCACAATATGAGCGCGATCGCCATAAACAGTTTTTTCATATTTATCTCCTTGTTACCGATGCGCCTTTTTGCAGGCGGTCAATAATTGATACCTGTTATTCTTCCGTTTCGTTTCTTGGGTCCTGTTCCGGGCCGGAAGGCTGTTCGGGAGCAGAGGGCTTTTCGGGGCCGGAAGGCTGTTCCGGAGCCTTTGCTTTTTCGGCTGTTTCCTTAAGCCGGCGCTCTTCTTCCTTTCTGCGCTGTTCTTCGGCTTCTTTTTGTGCCGCCCGCTCCTTGAGTTTTTGCATATATTCCTTTTTCATCCTTTCGTGTTCTTCTTTTGTTACCACCATATAAGGATGAAACGGATCTCCGGATACCACAAGCTCATATCGCCGGGGGTCCTCGCGGAGCTTTTTCAGATCGTTGCTGAACTTTTTATCTATGTCATCCGACGTATCGACGGAATGGGGTCTGATCTCATATAAAATATCTTCCAGCCTCTTTCGCTGCGTTTTCGTAAGTATCCTTGCGCAGGCTTCGTCAAATCCGGCGTCGGCAGTCTTTTTCTTTCTCATACATGCCGCAAGGCGGGAATGATCGGATTCTTCCATGGCGTTCCGATACTCGGAATATATCGCGGCGAGTTTGTTCCGGTAATCGCCGGCAGCCTTCCGCAGCCTGTCTTTCTGCCCGCCCGAAAGCTTCAGCTTAAGTTCCGTGGAGGGCGGAAAAAATACCCTGTATTGTTTTTCTGCGTTTTGTTCGGGCCCTTTGGTGAAAAACGGCTTTTCGAGCACCAGGGACGAAGCTGTCGGCTTCGGGGGCGCGGCCGGCTTCTTTTTCGGCGCTTCCTGCATGCGGCTTTCGGCCTGCTTTTTAAGGGCGCCGATAACGTCCTCCCCGGGCTCTGTCCCGGGAGAAAGGATCTCGGCTGTTTGCGGCGTTTCGGGCTGCCGTCCGGGTTTCCCCGTATATGTTTTGTATGCAAAGAAGGCCGCCGCAAGCAATACGATAACGGCAGCCGCCGCAACTGTTTTTTTCATAAAAGTATCCCTGCAGGCATCATTTGCCGGTGGCCTTTTTCTCCGGGCCGGCGTCCCTGTTTTGCTGCAGGGGCTTCTTGTGTTGCTGCAGGCTGTTAAGGAAAGCGGCAGCGTTTATCTGGCCCTGCACAAGGCTTCCCCGGAAGCCCGGGGGCCTTGAGTGCATCCTGTACTTTTTGGATTTTTCACTGAATTTCTTTTTCAGCCTGCTTTTCTGCCCGTCGTCCATGATGGAATACAGGTCGTAGAAAAGGTCGATGGACGAATCTCTGTTGGCCTGTTCGATAAGGGTGATCTGATGGCTCAGGTCCTTTGTCTTTTGCCTGTCTGCAAACTCTCCGGTGACCTCGTCAAGCTCCACCTGCAGCTCTCTGAGCTGCTTGAAGTTGGTATGCAGCTCGGACCTGTGTTTTTCGAGGAGCCTGTCGAACTCCTGTTTCTGGCTGTCGTTCAGGGCATAATCCTCCGCAACGTTTTCAAAAGGCCTTCTGATGTGATCCCGCCGGCCGGAATATTTGACGGCATGGCTCACCACAAAAGAAGCTATGAGTACCAGAATAAGAAAGAGCGCAAGGGTGGTCCATTTCCAGAACATATCTTTTATTCCTCGCCTAAATTATATATATAACCGGAATTCTCGGTGTTGGAAACAAGCTGGACGTAACTCTGCCCGTCCGGCTGACTGTCTGCGAACAAACCGGCTTCATTTATGCCGAAGAAGGCTCCCGTTGCAAGCATCAGGACCGAAGCGGCAACGATGGTCCAGCGGGGAACGGGAAAGGCGTTTTGTTTTTTGTATTTTATCCTTTCTTTTAGCGCCTCAAAACTGCAGGCCGACGGGACCTCGGGGATGCTCAGGGCCAGCTGATCGACCGTTTTCATTTCGCTCAGGGCCTTATTGCATGCCGGGCACTCTCTGAGATGCTCTTCCAGGAGTTTGCGCTCCCCGGAAGGCAGTTCGTTATCGAGATAACGGTTAAGGAGTCTGGTTTTGTCGCAGTTCATTTCACCACATCCATGTCTTTGAATACTTTTTTCAGATTTTCTCTTGCTCTTGATATCAAGGCTTCAAACGCTTTTACGCTTATCTTCATGACGTTGGCGGCGTCCTTGTAGGACAGGCCTTCATAGGCTATCAGGACAAACGCGGCCCTTTGTCTTTCCGGAAGCGACAGAAGAGCCTTTTCGGCCTGCTGCTCCTTTAGTTTTTCCAGGGTGACGTTCATGGGGTCGTCCTTTTGCGAAAAGGCCGCCTCGCCGAAAAGCCTGTTCTCCTTGTTTTTTGATCTGATATGATTATACGACTGGTTGATCACGGCTCTGTAAAAATATGCCGGAAAATCGACTTTGATATTATAATCGGCCTCGTAGAGCCTGACGAAGGTTTCCATTACCGTGTCTTCGGCGGCTTCCGGCGAGGCCAGCAAACGGAACGCGATATTGAAGCCCTTTTGATGATACCGCCTGAACAGCTCTTCAAAAGCGGCGTTATCGCCTGTTTTCGTCAGTTTGTATAATTCTATATCGGTTTTGTTCTTCATACAGACGGCTCACAGGCGCAGGGCGTTTTGGTTTTTCGGTTGATCTCGGCTTCATTTCGTATCGTGTTACGCAATGCCCCGGGACAAAAGAAACAGCCGTTACCGGTATAAAAAACTGTATCTTTCCGGGACATATTCAACTTAAAGACGTTTTGCAGACAAAAAACCTTCGATTTATTTTAAGTTTTCCAGATAAATTTCTGCAAAATGGGCAGCATTCGCTCCGTCGCCCACGGCGGTAGCCACCTGCCTGAAGTCTTTTTTGTTGACGTCCCCCGCCGAAAAAATGCCGGGAACGCTGGTTTCCATGCGGCTGTCCGTGATGATATACCCTTTTTCGTCAAGAGAGACCAGGCCTTTTACAAAGGACGATTCCGGAACGGTGCCCGCAAGCACGAATACTCCGCCGCAAAGAAGGGTCTCTTCTCCGCCGCTTAATGTATCTCTGAGAAGCAGGCTCTCCACCCTGTCTTTTCCGATGATTTCGACGGGGGCCCTGTTCCATAAGACAGACACCTTTTCGTTGGCAAAGGCCCTTTCCTGCAGTATCTTCGAGGCCCTGAAAGCGTCGCGCCTGTGGATGAGATATACCTTTTCCGCAAAACGCGTCAGGAAAACTGCCTCTCCCACGGCGGTGTCGCCGCCGCCTATGACCGCCACGGTCCTGCCTTTGAACAGAGCGCCGTCGCAGGTGGCGCAATAGGAAACGCCCTTTCCCGTAAGCCGGTCTTCCCCCGGTATATCCAGCCTGCGGGGAGAGGCTCCCGTTGCCAGGATCACCGCTTGAGAACGGTAAACCGTTCCGGAATCGGAAACCACCTTCTTTACTGCGCCTTCGTCTTCTATGGCGCTT
>JAGDAG010000128.1 GCA_017959625.1 Abditibacteriota bacterium
GCAGGGCTTCGCTATGGATAACGGCCTGCTGTATGCCACGGATTCCGTCACGGAACAGAACTATATATGCATGCTGGAGAAAACGGATGCGTGGCGGCAGAGCAAAATAGCGCCCATCAACGGCTCGTGTATATACGCGGCGGAGAGAGGCGGCGTCATATATTTTTCCACCACGGTGGAATCGCCGGAAACAGAAGGGCAGAACAGGCTCGCCGCCCTGCTTTCCCGTAAAAGAGGCTCCGGCATATTGTCCGACGACGCGGAGATAATAGAAGTAAACAATAAGCTTGAAACAAAAAAGATCGCATCGTTCAAAAAAGACCGGCTCCCGTACAAGCTGTTTCAATACGGCGCCGTGACCTTCCCGCCGGCAGAGCGCGGCGGCCTGGCGCTGTATCCCGTGGCCGTAAAAAAATACGACGGAAGGCTGGGCTTTTTGGAGCCTTCGGAGGAACAGCCGTGAAAGACCGTCCTGCAGTGGTGATGGGGCTGGGGCCCTCCGGGCTGTTTCTCGTAAGGCAGCTCCGGCGCATAACGGAAAACATCTTCGCCATAGGCAGAAATGACGACGTGGGGATGTTTTCAAGGTATATAAACAGAAAAAAAAGGTATTATGCCCAAACCGAAGACACGGTGTTTGCCGCGCTGGAAAAGATAGGGCGGGAAGAAGGGGCCCGGCCTCTCGTTTACCTTTGCAGCGACCAGTATCTGACCATGCTTATCAACGCAAAGCGCGGCCCGAGAGAGGTATGCGAATTGGCCGGAACGGATTTGGATACCCTCGGGAAGATCAACAACAAAGCGCAGATCAACCGTTACTGCGCGGAAAACGGCATCCTTATCCCGGAGACTGAGGAGATGGCCGCCTTCTGCGCAAAAGAAGACAAGGCTTTTCCGGTGATCGTCAAATGGAAGGAAAAAGATCTGGAAGCAAGAAACAATCCCGTGGGAAAGACCCTTGTCTGCAGGGATGAAGAGCAGTTCGCAAGGCTGCTCTCCGAACTGGAAACTTCGTGGGTAACCCCGGAAATGCTCCTCGTCCAGCCTTTTATCCCGGGGGACAACGGCAGCCAATACAGCGTGGGCGGCTATTATAAAGACGGCGAGCCTCTGGCGTTCGTCACGGTCAGGCAGCCCAGGCAGTTCCCCCAGGGCATCTCGGCGCAGGTTTATTCGGCAGACGGCGGGATATGCGAAAAGGCGGAGCGGATCGCCTTTGACCTGGCAAAACGCTTCCGTTTTTCCGGCTTTCTGGAGACCGAATTCAAGGCAGACGAAAACACGGGCGCGGTATATCTCCTGGACGTGAACCCCCGCCCCTGGGGCTGGGTGAGCATTTTAGGGGCCGTTTACGAAGATTTTTACAAGGTCCTGGAAAACAAAAGGCCGGAAAGCCCGAAACAAAACGCCATATGGACGAGCCCCGTCAGGAACGCTCTTTCTTCAAAAAACCCGGCCAACGCGGAGACGGAGCAAAAGGCGCTGCTGTATAAAAAGGCGGCCGATATAGCCGACAGTAAAGACAGGCTGCCGGGGCTGATGCTTTATTTTATGGCGCTGAAGAAAAAACTGAAAAGGTGACCCTTGGAGAAACGTATATGAATACCGTCGCTTTGATCTCCCACGTCCCGAACCCCAGGGCAAACAGAAGGATGGAACAGCTTGCGCAAAAAGGAAAAGTGACCCTGATCTATTGGAACAAGGGAGGCGAAAGCTGCCCGGTAAAGGATATCCCCGGCGTGGAACAAAGGGAGTTCTTTCTGCAGGCCAGCAGGACCAACACCCTGAAGCGTATGCTCCCCATGCTTTCGTATAAAAAGCAGGCCCTGGAATGGCTGAAGGAGATCGGGCCCGACGCGGTCTATGCGGAACGGTTCGATATGCTTTATATAGTCTGGACTTACTGGAAGTCGCGCAAGGTCAAGCCGAAGATCATTTTCGAAGTGCCCGACCTGCCCCATATGATGGCGGACGCCGATATCTCCGCAAAAGAAAAGCTCGTTTCCCGGGCGGTCCGTTTTTTGGAAAACAGGATATATAAGGATATCGACGCCCTCATAGTGACAAGCGAAAAGTTTTACACGGATTATTACAGCAGATGGATACCGAAGGAAAAAGCGGTGTTCATACCCAACAGCCCGGATCTCTCCGCATTCAGGGATTACAGGCATGACGGCCACACAAAGTTTACCGTAGGCTTTATCGGAGTGGTAAGATATCCCAGGCAGCTCAATATGCTGATAGAGGCGTCCGAAAAAGCCGGCGTGAACGTCCTTTTTGCCGGATTTACGGAGGGCTGCCCCGAGATCCGCGAAACGGCCGAAACAAAAGATAACATTACGTATTTCGGACGCTACGATTACGACAGGGACATAGCAAAGCTTTACGGCGCCTGCGACGCCGTATATTCGGTATATGATTCCAAAATGAAAAACGTGGGCATCGCCCTGCCCAACAAGCTTTACGAAGCGGTTTATTGCGGCCTGCCCATTATAGTCTCGAAAGGAACGTATCTTGCCGAAATAGTCGAAAAATACAACGTGGGCGTTGCCGTCAACAGCGATTCCGAAGACGAGCTGACCGGGCTGCTCGCAAAACTTTCAACAAACAAACAATACTACGGTGAAATAGCCGGATCCTGCCGAAAAGCAAACGCCGTGCTTAATGATACCGCGAAAGGGACAGCAGATCTCCACAGGCTGATATGAACACAGTACAGAGCAGGCCTTTGGACCGGTATAAAAACCCGTTTCTTCGAAGCTGTTTCATTGTTTGGATCGCCTGATCTTTCACCGGCGCGTCCCGGCAGAAACGCAGACTGGAGAACGGTTTTCCGATACGGCTGCGCCGGCAGGCTGTTTATCGGAATGCATCAGCAAAAAGAACCGCTTTGCCGGATGCGGGACGAAAACCGGCAACAGCGTTTATACCGCTGCAGGAAGCAGGCTTTCGCAACATCGCTGTTGCAGAAGCTGATTCGGTTTGCGCTCATGAAGCTCCGGAAAGGCGCTCCCCGGCAGGGATTCCCGCCGGAATAAAAAAAGAAAACGTTGATTTAAGAGATATATCTCTACCCTTACAGGAAGTAAATGCGGATGAAACGAATTAAGTCGTTATGCGTCGTAACAGATAAATATCCGGCAAAAGACGACCCTTCATACGCTTTTGTGGGCGAGCTCGTAAAGGCTTTTTCCCGCAGAGGCGTAAAGTGTACGGTGATATGCGGCTTTGCAAAAAAGAGAGACAACGTTCGGACAGACTATGACGCCGACGGCAATGAGATCAAAGTTTTTCAGGCATTTATACCTTCCCTGGGGTTAAAACGCATTGGGCCCAAAGCGCTCACTTACTATTACCGGGACCGGAAATTCCGGCAATTATTCAAAGAGAGCAAATGCAGGCCCGACGCCATATACGCTCATTTCTGGCATGCGGGTATCGCTGCTGCCGGGATCGCGGAAAAAGAGGGGCTGCCCCTGTTTGTGGCTGCCGGAGAAAGCCGCATATTTGTCCGGGAGGTGTATTCGGCGGGCATCGTTGACAAATACAAAAAGTTTGTCAGGGGGGTAATAAGCGTATCCACCGAAAACCGTGACGATTCCGTCAGCCAGGGGCTGACTTCGGGAGACGCCGCCATCGTTGTCCCGAACGCAATAGACGAAACGCTGTTCAGAAAGCTGGATAAAAACGAGTGCAGAAAACGACTGTCTGTCGCCCCGACAGACTTTGTTGTTGCCTTTACAGGGGCATTTATCGACAGAAAAGGCCCGCTGCGGGTCGCCGAAGCAGTCGCCATGGTCCCGGGCGTCAAGTCTTTTTATATCGGAAAAGGCGAACAGAAGCCGCAGGGCGACGGGATCGTATTCTGCGGGCAGCTTCCCCATAATGAGATACCCGTATATCTTAACGCCGCCGATGTTTTTGTTTTGCCGACAAAGCGGGAAGGCTGCTGCAATGCCATCGTGGAAGCGATGGCCTGCGGGCTCCCGATCATATCGACAGACAGAAGATTCAACGATGACATATTGAACGGGAAAAACTCCATTCGGGTCGACTGCGAGAACATCGAACAAATAGCGCAGGCCATAAAAACCATAAAAGGATCGCCCCGATTGAGACAGGCCATGTCAGAAGAGTCGTTGAGGATAGCGTCAACCCTGACGATAGACAAAAGGGCTGCA
>JAGDAG010000129.1 GCA_017959625.1 Abditibacteriota bacterium
AACTTTGCCGACTGCGGCTATAAGGAATACAAGGAGCTCATAGACGTCTACAAGGATCTGGGCATCAACCTCCTGAGGGTCTGGGGCGGCGCCGTGCTGCCTCACGAGGAGTTCTACGATCTGTGCGACGAAGCGGGGATAATGGTATGGCAGGAATTCCCCCTGTCTTCCTCCGGCATAGACAACGAGCCTCCCTTTGACAAGGAGTTCTGCGACACCATAGCCCGGGTAGCGGAAACGTATATCAAAAGAAGAAAGCATCACGCTTCCCTTATCATTTGGTGCGGCGGAAACGAACTGGCGTCTGCAAGTGATATCGGCGAATACAGGGCGACTACCATAGAGCATCCCATGATCCGCAACTTTATGAATATCTGCAAACAGATGGATCCCAGAAGGCGTTTCCTGAATACTTCTCCCTGCGGCATCAAGATCTATACCAACGACAAGACCAAAGGAAGAGGCATTATTGAGAACATCCATGGCCCCTGGAAGGCGGACAGGATAGAAGACTGGAACCGGCTCTTTGAGAACGACGAATCCATGTTCAGGGCGGAGACCGGCGCTCCCGGCGCCTCCTCCAAGGATATTCTGGACGCCTACGCAGGCGAGCTGGAGCCCTGGCCCATGGAAAACGCCAACGTCTATTGGTCCCGGCCTTATACCTGGTGGCTGGAAATAGATATCTTCAAGCGCGAGACGGGCAAAGAAGCCGAAAGCGTGGAGGAATACGTGGACTGGAGCCAGAAGCGCCAGGCGGAGCTGCTGGTAAAGGCCGTGGGCACCTACAAGAAGAACTTCGGCAAACACGGCGGGTTCATTATATGGATGGGCCACGACTGTTATCCGTGCCCCGCAAACACATCTATCATAGACTATTACCGCAGGCCCAAGCCTGCCGCCCTGGCTCTGAAGGAAAAGGTGTTCCTCAGGAAGCCGGAAGAAATAGACGTATAGAGAACTCTCGGCAGATCCCTGCCGCGGAAACGCCCGCGGCAGGGATCTTTGCATCGGGTTGGGCCTGTCAGGGGCAATTCCGCTCCCCGAGTCATCCCGGCTCAAACGGCAACAGGATCTTCAGACCGTTTGGAAAAAGAGCTTCGGCGTGGCCCGTTTGCCTTGCTCCGTCAAAACGGGAGGACCCGGACACGGCAGAACACTCAGGCCCCGTACAGCACCCCCCCCCGGCAATCAGCTTTTCCCGGATCCTCTGATCCTTTCCCTCACCATTGCCGGCAGATCCCGGTAACGCCTGCCGATGGTGTGCACCAGCTGCCTTTGCATACACATGAACCCCAGCAGCATCAGCAAAAAACCCAGAGCATAGTGTATGGCCGAGACATAGTGATTCAGCCCCAAATAGCAAAAGACATACACGGTCAACGCCAATTCGCATTCCGCCGTGATCATGCCGGGACTGTAGGGCTTATTCATCCCGAAGAGCCTGATGGCCGCTACGTGCACCGCTCCCTCCAGAAGGCCGAGAAAAGCGGCCGGAAGCACCAGCCAGGCATACTCATGCAGGAAATAAGGGACCACCGTCAGCGCCAGCAGATATATGCCTGTATAGAATCTGCTCTCTTTTTTGATCCGGGGAGAGATACCGTCTTTGCTGCCGGTCAGGAGTTTTGAAACCTGTTCGGGAAACCCTCCGGGATAGTGTCCTTCCTCCCATTCGTGGAGCACGAAGAGAAAGACATACGCGAGTATGATCTTCCGCGCAATATCAGGCTGTATCCATATAGCGGAATACGTGATCAGACCGAGAGAGATCAGCGTGTAGATCTCCAGGCTGTAATATTTTATCTTTTTCATGCTTTTGTATTATATTCCCTTGTTCTGAACCAGTGAAGTGGTATATATAAACAGCGCTTCATTGTTTTGTATTATTATATCACGCCTGCCCCGACCCGTCAATACCAGCCCCGTATCATCCCGGAACTCCGCCGTCATTTCGCCCCGTTAACTAAAACCCCGCGTCATCTCTGCGCCTCCTCCGTGGATATACTGGACGCCTATGCCGGCGAGCTGGAGCCCCTGCCCATTGATTTCACCAACTTCTACTGGTCCCGCCCCTTCACCTGGCGGCTGGAGATGAGTATTTTCAGGCGCGAGAAGGGTAAAGACGCCGAAAGCGCGGAGGAATACGCAAGCTGGAGCCGGAAGCGCCATGCAGAGCTGCTGGTAAAGGCCGCAGGCGCATACAAGAAGAACTTCGGCAAACACGGAGGCATTATAATATGGATGGGCCACGACTGTTATCCCTGCCCGGCAAACACCTCCATCATAGACTATTACCGCAGGCCCAAGCCTGCCGCCCTGGCCCTTAAGGAAAAGGTGTTCCTCAGGAAGCCGGAAGAAACAGACGTCTGACGGCAGTCCCGGGGGAGTTTCGGATAAGGCGTTATCAGCGCCGGAAGGGCTTCCTTCCGGCGCCGGAAAAAACAAGGGAGCAAGAGGTTTTTTTGATGGCCCTTCCGGCCTTCAGGATTCTTGAAAACAGCCCCGTTTTTGTGCTATAATAAAATAAAGTTGTGAGAAAAACGGGCTGCGTTAAAGCGCGGGCGTTTTTATATCATCGGCATATCCCGGCCGGTGGTGCCTCTTTCCTTGGAGAATGATATGCTTTTGGCTATAGACGTCGGTAATACAAATATAACCTTCGGGATCTATGATTCCGGGGGGTATATATGTGATTTCCGTGTCAATACTCATCCTTTCCGCACTGCTGACGAATACGCTGCTTTGCTGAAAACTCTTTTGTCCGACAAGGGAGTGGATTTTTCTTTGGTGGACGGTATCATTATCTCCAGTGTCGTTCCCTTTGTCAACGAAGCCCTTATCCGCTTTTCCGAAAAGCATTTCGGAGTAAAAGAACCCGTGATGCTTTCCGCAGATACAGACGTGGGTATCGGCATCAACTATGCTCATACCTCGGGTATCGGCGCAGACCGTATAGCAAATGCCGTGGCGGCTCACCATTATTACAACGGATACGTCATAGTGGTGGATTTCGGTACCGCAAATACCTTTGACGTAGTCGATAAAAACGGAGATTATCTGGGCGGGGCCATAACCCCGGGGATACAGATATCCCTGGACTCTCTTTTTTCAAAGGCTTCCAAGCTTACGCAGATATCTCTTACCAAACCCGACAAAGCCATCGGGACGGATACCGAGAGCGCGCTGCTTTCAGGCATAATTTACGGCTATTCCGGACAGGTGGATTCCATCGTGGGCAAGATCAGCGCGGAGCTTCCGGAAAAGCCTGTCGTGGTGGCAACGGGCGGTCAGTCTTATCTTATTGCAGAGCATGCAGGCACCATAGACTACGTGGATGACAAGCTCACACTGAACGGTTTGTTCCTGATCTACAGCCATTTGAAAAAAACATGAAGCTTCCTTCGCTCACTATAGGGGGGCTTTCGCTGTCTTCGCCGCTGGTCCTGGCTCCTATGGCAGGCGTAACGAACCATTCCATGCGCGTATTATGCAAAAGGCTGGGAGGCTGCGGACTTGTCTCAAGCGAAATGTTCAGCGCCTGCGCCATAAGGTTCAGAGATCCGAAAACGCCGGGGATGGTGGACTGGACTTATGAAGATCAGCCCCTCAGCGCCCAGCTTTTCGGGGGCGACGGAGAAACCTGCGCTATCGCTGCGGTATATCTTCAGGAGCAGGGGGCGGATATAATAGATATAAATTTCGGCTGTCCCGTTCCCAAGGTGGCGCGGAGCGGTTCCGGCGCAAGCATACTGAAGGAGCTTTCCAGGGCGGAAGAGATCATCCGCCGTGTCCGCAGCGTATGCCGGGTGCCGCTGACGGTGAAAACCAGGCTTGGCTGGTATACCGGCCAACCCACCGTATTTGAATTTGTCCGCATAGCGTCGGATTGCGGAGCGGACGCCGTCACGGTCCACGGGCGTTACGCCCAGCAGAAATACGCCGGGACCGCCGATTGGGATATGATAGCGAGAGTGCGGGAACAGATGGACTCCCGCATCCCGCTTATAGCCAACGGCGACGTGACAGATCCCGCAAGTTTTGAAAAAATAATACGTATCACGGGGTGCCAGGGCGTGATGATAGGAAGGGGGGCCCTGGGCCGCCCCTGGATATTCCGCGACCTTATGGCTTTTGCCCGGACGGGCGCCGCTCCCGAACCCCTGAAGGCGCCGGAGATCCTGGAAATAGCGCGTATGCACAACAGGATATTGAAGGACATCCACGGCGACAGGCGCGCGGCCAAAGAGATGCGGGGCAATATAATACATTATATCAAGGGCTTTGAAAACTCTGCAAGGATCAGGAACGCCATCATGCAGACAAGGTCAACCGAAGAAATCGAGGAAGTTTTAAATGAAGCAGATCGTTTCTGTAAGTCTGGGATCGTCGTCCAGAAACAAAGCCTTTGAGACAGAACTGGCCGGCGAACGGTTTTCCGTTTCAAGGATCGGCGTTGACGGCGATATGAAGGCTTTTGCCGAAAAACTCACAGAGCTTGACGGCAGAGTTGACGCCATCGGTCTCGGCGGTATCGATATGTATCTGTGGGTCGACGGAAAGCGGTATACCGTAAGAGACGCCGCAAAGCTTGCCTCATGCGTGTCAAAGACGCCGGTGGTGGACGGAAGCGGAGTGAAAAACACTATAGAACGCATGACGGTGGAGCATCTGCAATCGTCGGGAACGGTGGATTTTTCGGCGGCAAAAGTGATGATGGTATGCTCGCTGGACCGTTTCGGCATGGCGGAGGCTATACGCCGCTATACGGGCCCCCATAACTTTCTGTTCGGCGACGTGATGTTTGCCTTAGGGCTCAATATACCTGTTTACAGCTATCAAAATATGAAAAGGCTGGCAAAAACCCTGCTGCCCGTATTTGTGAAGCTGCCTTTCTCTCTTTTGTATCCTACCGGAAAAAGCCAGAAGGAGATAAAGCCGGCTTTTACGGACAAATACCGCTGGGCCGACGTTATTGCCGGAGATTATCTGTATATAAAAAAGCATCTGCCCGAACCGGCTTCAGGCGCTCTCGAAGATAAAGTGATCCTTACAAACACACTTACCGAAGGCGACGTAGAGGATCTGAAGCAAAGAGGCGTCCGGCTCATAGTCAGCTCGACCCCCAATCTGGGAGGGCGCAATTTCGGGACCAACGTTCTTGAAGGGATCATAACGGTCCTGCTGGGAAAAAGCATTTACGAAGCTTCCCGCGAGGAGCTTGAGCGGGTTCTGGATGATATAGGCTGGAAACCGTCGGTAGTTTACAACAGAAATACAATCAAGGATTAAAACTGTGGAAAATTTTGCGTTTATAATTCATCCTATCACAGCCAAAAGAGATATAGTAAGAAAATTTCCTGCTGCGGCTCTGCTTCCGGAAAGCCTGCTTGAACTCGTCCTCAGAGTCATGAAGCCGGTGGACGTGTCTCACATAACGGGCATCCGTTCCAAGGACGGGACGGAGGCCGAAGGCTGGTTCATAGGCTGTCCTCTTTCTTCGAAACAGTTTATGGAGCTTCCCGTTGAGGTTTGTTATAACAAAATAATGGAATGCATCAGGCTTGCCGAAGAAAAAGGAGCCAGGATCGTGGGGCTCGGCGCTTTCACCAGCGTTGTGGGGGATGCCGGAAAAACACTTTCCGAAAGGGCAAATATCGCAGTTACCTCCGGCAACAGTTATACCATCGGCACGGCAATAGAGGGCTCCATGAGGGCCAGCCGGATAATGGGGGTGGATCCCGGCAGCGCCAGGGTCGCCGTAGTGGGCGCTACCGGCTCTATCGGAAAGACCTGCACAAAGATGTACGACGGAAAATGCGCGTATATCACGCTGGTGGGAAGGAACCTGGACAAGCTGGAGGCTGCTTTGGGCGGCATCAAAAAAACCCCGGCCAGGATCTCGGCAGACGTTCAGAACGGTATTGCCAACGCCGATATCGTGGTGGCTGTGTCCAGCTCTGTGGACGCTATTATCCAGCCCACTTATCTGAAGCCCGGCGCGGTAGTCTGCGACGTGGCCCGTCCGAGAGACGTATCCGTCAAGGTCGCCGAGGAGAGAGACGACGTGCTGGTGATCGAGGGCGGCGTCGTCAAGGTCCCGGGAGACGTGGAATTTCATTTTGACTTCGGTTTTCCGCCCAAAACAGCCTACGCCTGTATGAGCGAAACAATGATCCTTGCCCTTGAAAAGCGCTATGAAAGCTATACAATCGGCAGAGATATCTCCGTGGACAAGGTAAACGAGATCACCGCTCTTGGCAAAAAGCACGGCTTTGAGATGGCGGGTTTCAGAAGCTTTGAAAAAGCGGTGTCGGAAGAAGAGGTGGAGCAGATCCGCAAAAACGCCTTTGAAGACGAAATAGTGGAATAGAAAAATGCCTGCCTGCTGCAAGCTTCTGTTGCCGGTCGCTGCCTTTTTGGTGATGCTGCCTCTTATATGCCGAGCAGAGCCAACGTATATCGAAGAAAAAAACATTGTTTTTGACCGGCAGGACGGGACAGAGCTTATAATGGATATGAAGACCCTGGACGACGGCAGGAAAAACAAGCCCTGCTGTATTGCCATCCACGGCGGCGGCTGGTCGGAAGGGAGCGTGGCGGCAAGCGACTGGCTCGGGGCGTCTCTTGTCGATCTGGGATATACGGTTTTCGGGATAACGTACAGGCTTGCGCCCGCCCATCCTTTTCCCGCCCAGATAGAGGACTGCAAAAGCGCCGTAAGGTTCGTCAGGGCAAATGCAAAACGTTTTGGTATCGATCCCAAAAGGGTGGCGGTTTACGGCAGTTCGGCGGGGGGCCATCTGGCAAGTTTGCTGGGAGTACTTCCCCGGGGCGTCTTTGAAGGCAACGGCCCCAATAAAGAGTATTCCTCCCGGGCAGATCTTGTTATAAACAGCCTCGGGCCGGAAGATCTGGAGTTTTTTCTGAAGGTCCCGAAAAGCGCCTTGCCCGGCGTTTTCGGCATTTTGTTCGGCGAAACGGGAAAAGATACGGCTCTCCTGGCAGCAAAGGCAAGCCCCATAAGCTACGTGACCAAGGATTCGGCTCCCCATCTGCTGCTTTACGGCGGAAGGGACGACCTGGTCTATGCAGCGCAGGGAGAACTGTTTTATGACCGGCTGAGACAGGCCGGGGCCTATGGGGAGATACATATAAGCCCGGAGTCGGGACACGGGCTTCCGGATGAGTTCAAGATGAGATTTATACCTGGATTTTTGAAAAGATTTTTCGGAGAACCGGACAAATGAAGCTTTTAGTGATTATTGTTTTACTTGCGGCGCTTTCGCTTTGCTCCTTCGCTCAGGATAAAAAGTATATCGAGGAAAAAGGCATAGTGTTCGACCGCCAGGACGGAGTCGAGCTGAAAATGGATATGAAGACTCTGGACGACGGAAGAAAAAACAAGCCCTGCTGCGTTGCCATCCACGGCGGCGGCTGGGCCGGCGGCAACATCGAAGACAGCAACTGGCTCGGCGCTCCGCTTCTGGATATGGGCTATACCGTTTTCGGTATAGAATACAGGCTTGCTCCGAAGCATCCGTTTCCCGCCCAGATAGAGGATTGCAAGAGCGCCGTCCGGTATATCCGCGCAAACGCCAAAAGGTTCGGCATCGATCCCCATAAGATAGTTTCCTACGGAGGGTCTGCAGGAGGGCACCTGGCCAGCCTTCTGGGAGTTCTTCCGGACGGGGTTTTTGAGGGCAACGGGCCCAATAAAAAATATTCCTCCCGGGCCGATCTGGTGATAAGCAACGTGGGCCCCGAGGATATGGAGTTCTTCCTTCCCTTAACCGGCAGGGTCGCTCTCCGGGACGACGGCTTTCACTGGCTGTTTGACGGCGCCGCCGAAGGCTGGGACTATTGGCTGCCGAAGTCAAGCCCCATAAATTACGTCAATAAGGATTCGGCTCCCCATCTGCTGCTTTACGGCGGGAGCGACGATCTGGTTTTTGCCGCTCAGGGAGAATTGTTCCATAATAAAATGAAGGCTTGCGGCGCCTACAGCGAGATCCATATATGCCCCGGCTCGTGGCACATACTGCCGGGTGATTTTCTTTATACATACCTACCCGGATTCCTGGACAGGTTTTTCGGCTAGCAGAAGGTGAAGTGATGTCTGACAGGATATTGGTCATGGACAGCGAGGATTTCCGCCGGTGCATCAGCAGGATGAGCTATGAGATCCTTGAGAAAAACAGAGGAGCCGGCGAGGTCGCGCTTTTGGGGATACAGAAAAAAGGGGTCTTTATGGCCGGCCGGCTTGCGGAGGAGATC
>JAGDAG010000130.1 GCA_017959625.1 Abditibacteriota bacterium
CGCACCAAACGGGGCAACAACAATACCTGGTGCCGGGACGACGAACTCAGCAGTTTCCCCTGGGAACAGGTGAAGGCCCGCAGGGACACGCTGCATTTGACAAAAAGGCTCATCGCCCTGAGAAAAGCTTTTCCCTTTGCCGAAAAGGGGCATATTCTCTGGCACGGCACCGAGCCGGGAAAGCCGGACCATTCGTGGACCAGCCACACCCTGGCGTGGGAATACCCGACGGTCCCCTCTGAGGAAAACGGATATGCGGCAAGAGTGTATGCGGCGGCGAACATGTATTCGGAGCCCCTGGCCTTCACGCTTCCCAGGGGGCGCTGGAGGCTGCAGTTTTCCGCCCGGGGGCCCGAAAGCGGCGAAGAAGTGTCCGGCAGCATAGAATGCCCGCCGGGAAGCGTGTTCATACTATCGAAATAAGGAGAACGGCCATGGCCGGAGAAAAGCTCATGAGGCCGGATATGCCGGCGGTAAAAAAACACTGGAACGACTTCTGGGAACGGAAAAACACGTCGCCTATGCTGTGGCTCACCGCGATAAAGGAGGGCATGGCCGACGAATTCCAAAGGCTGAACATGCCCTACCCCCAGAGGCCGGGGGACGATTACAAAGAATACGCCCGCAACGTGCTGCGAAACTTCGCCGAATGCATGGCATTCGTGGGGGACGAGGTGCCCGCGATAAACGTATCCTTCGGGCCGGATATGTTCTGCGGCTTTATGGGGCAGAAAATAGAGTATTCCGACGACAGCCGGGGCACCAGCTGGTCGGTGCGTTTTGAAGAAGAGCTTGAAGAGCTGCTGCCCGTCATACGCTTCGACGCCGGGAACCCCATGTTCCGGGAAATGCTCAAAATGCACCGGGAAATGGCGGAGGAGTTTGACGGCAGGGTGATAATCGGCACCCTGGACTACCATTCCAACTGGGACGCGGTGTGCTCCCTGAGGGACCCCGTTTACGCCTCCATGGACCTGATGACCTGCCCGGAAACGGTGAAACAGGCGCTGGCGCAGGTGGGAGACTGCTACGGAGAATATTTCCGCCGGTTCTACGAAGCGGGGAATATGGCGGAGACCGGCACCTCCTGCTGGGTGAACGTTTTCTGCGAAAAGAAATATACCACCGTGAACTGCGACTTCATAACCCTGCTGGGGCCGGAGCAGGCCCGGGAATTCGTGATCCCCTGCCTGGAAAAGGAACTGGAGTCGGTGGACCACGCCATATATCACCTGGACGGCTATACCGTGACCCGGCTGCTGCCGGACATACTGAAGCTCCCCAAACTGCGGGCCATAAACTTCGTGCCGGGGGCGGGAGCGCCGGCGGACACCACCGTTTACTGGCTGGACACCTACCGGCAGATCCTGGACTCCGGCGTAGGGGTGCAGATATTCTGCGCCGCCGGGGACGCCCTGGAGATACACAAAGCCCTCAAACGCCCGAACATGATCTACACCGTATTCGGAGGAGACGAAGCCTGGGTCCGAAACTTTTACGGCGAATTCATGAGCATATAGGCAGGCCATGGACATACCCTTTGACCCTGTCCGCCGGTGGCTCGCGCTGCAGACCGCAGCCGTCCTTTGCGGCTTTGCCATCGACTTCTTTGCGGGCGACCCTCACGGGCTGCCCCACCCTGTAGCCGGCATAGGCAGGCTCGTTTCCTTTTGCGACGGCAAACTGCGCTGCAAAGACGCAGGCAAAAAAGACGTTTTCCGCGGCGCCGTGACTGTCGCTTTGGTGACCTTTGTCTCCACGCTGATACCGGCCCTGCTGCTGATCCTTGCGTGGAAACTCCGCCCCGCCGCCTGCTTTATTCTCGATACGGTCATGTGCTGGCAGCTGATCGCCGCAAGACAGCTTTGCCGGGAAGCGGGCAGGGTGCGCCGGGCGCTGGAAGCCGGGGATACCGAGGCGGCCCGCCGGGCGGTCTCCATGATCGTAGGGAGAGATACCGACAGCCTGGCCCCAAGCGGCATCTGCCGCGCGGCTGTGGAGACCGTTGCCGAAAACGCTACCGACGGGATCACAGCGCCGCTGTTCTGGATATTCCTGTTCGGCGCTCCGGGGGGTTTCTTTTATAAATCCGTCAATACCATGGACTCCATGATCGGCTACAAAAGCCAAAAATACCTGTATTTCGGCAGGGCGGCGGCAAGGCTTGACGACATAGTCAATTACCTTCCCGCCCGGCTTACGGCGCTCCTGATGACAGCGGCCTGCCCCCTTTGCGGACTGGACGCAAAAGGCGCGTGGAAGATCTTCCACCGGGACAGATACAAGCACGCAAGCCCCAATTCCGCCCAGACGGAATCCGTCTGCGCGGGAGCGCTGGGGGTCCGTCTGGCCGGTGACGCCGTCTATGGCGGCGTGCTATGCAAAAAGGAATTTATCGGCGACGCCCTGCGGGAGATCGAGCCAAAGGATATCGGGCGGGCCTGCCGGCTGGCGTATGGGGCGGCCTTCGGGATGCTGTTTCTCGTCGCGCTGCTGCGTTGGGCGGTGATACTTTGCTTATAGACCAAAAGAATCCCCACGGCGGGGACGTATATACCCATGAGAACGCGCTGGATTTCTCTTCCAACGTCAACCCGGAAGGCATGCCCGGCCCGGTGCGTTCGGCCCTTGCCGCCGCCATAGACAAGTGCGCGCAGTATCCCGACCCCTATTGCCGGGCGTTGCGGAAAAAGACGGCGGCCGCAGAGGGCGTTGCCGAAGAGCGGATCCTGTTCGGCAACGGAGCCTCGGAACTGATATATTCCTTTGCTTACGCCCTGCCCAAGGAAAAACCGTCGCTCATCGTGGCGCCTGCATTCAGTGAATATGCGGCGGCTTTGCAGGCGGCAAAGGCGGAAGCGGATTATTACTTCACCAAGCCGGAAACAGGCTTTGCCCTTGACCGGGAGTTCGGGGAAATCGATTTTTCCCGGTTCGGCGCCGTGTTTCTCTGTTCCCCCTCCAACCCGGCGGGGACCGTGGCGGAGCCGGAGAAAGTGCTGGAGCTATTGGAAAAAG
>JAGDAG010000131.1 GCA_017959625.1 Abditibacteriota bacterium
CGGGCAAAAAAGGCGCTGTGTATCGCGGGAAACGCAGAAACGCTGAAGAAAGCGGCGGAACGCCGCGTGGACAGGGACGGCCTTCCTTTGGGTTTTGAATAAAACAGCGCCATTATACGCTTTCCGCCCCCGCGGTATATCGCGGGGGCGGTTTTTTTTGCGGGCGTTTGTCAGTATTCGAATACCACTTCCGTTACTCTTTCGCCCAAACGCGGGAAGAGCCCTACTGTGTCGCCTTCCGGTATGCGTTCTTTTCCGTTTACCAGCACCCGTTTGGGCAGCTGTTCCTTAAGGTGGGGCAGCCGCAGGGTCAGCCTTTCCGGCAGCTTGCGGAAATCGGTCTTTACCACAGCGGTGGTTTTTTGCTGCTTCAGCAGGTCGGTGGTGATCTCCAGCGTTACCGGCCCGTAAAAGGTGGGGATGTTAACGGCGCTCACGGAGGCTCCGTCATAGAACCATTCCCGGGGGGCAAATCTGCAGAGCCTCAGCGTGTTCCCATCCTCGTCGGCAAAAAGCTGGCGGGAGTGATACAGGAAGTACCCGGTCTCGTGGGTCTTGTTGGGAGCAGCCGTGCCGGCCAGATGCTCGTGGAAGGTCATGTTCTCCGGGTTCAGATGGGCGGCCAGGGTGTTGAAGTAGTTCCTGAGGAAGAGCTTCACGTTGCCCGTTTTGGCTATGGCCTCGCCGTATCTGGCGTAATAGGGCTGCACCTTGGTAAAGCCCCCTATGTTGAACACGTCGCTTATAAGCTTGGAGTAGGGGTTGTAGCCCGCTTCGCGGGAAAGGGCTCCCAGCTCCTCCACGTTGTCCAGCACGCCCCGGGCCTCGGGGCTGTCCGCAGGGATGATCCCCTTTGCCACCAGGTGGGTGACTCCCATCTCGTATTCGTTGCACCAGGCCCTTCCGAAGTCGTCTCCGGGATACATGTCCCCTATGGGCACCGGCTCGTAAACCTGGCAGGGAATGGCGGGTATCCATTCGCCGCTTGCAGCGGGCACCAGAGCCCTTACGGCCCTGATGCGCCTGTAGGCGTCGTAGGCGTTCTCCTTCAGCTCCGTCGCCTCTCTCCTTATGATCTCCGAGTTTTCGTCTCCCAGATCGGCAAGTATATCCGCCACCGAATTCAGGCCGGCGTAGTTATAGGCGTCGTGGTTGAAGTAATAGGCGAACACCGCCCAGTCGGCGTTGACTCCCGGAGGGAACAGTCCGTATTCCCACACCTTGGAGCCGTCTTCGTTTTGCTTTTTGGTCTTGCTTATCTGGTCTATGATCCACCCGGCGTTCTTTCTGAGCTGCTCCTGTCTGGGGCGGAGCCATTCCGGGTCGCCGAAGAGGCGGTGATAGTCTCCCAGGGTGTCCAGGTGCCAGCCGTTGCCGAAAATGGTGTAGAAGTTGGCCAGATAGCCTTCCGGACGGTAAATGCTCAGGAAATACTCGTGGGCAGAGCGGGACCAGTCCTTCTGGCCCCAGAATTCCATGCCTCTGATCACCGACTGGGCCTCGCTTTCCAGAGTGCCGTAGTTCACTGCGCCGATCCAGGGGGCCGCCAGGCTCCTGTCCTTGTTTCTGGAGGTGATAAAGCCCGCTACCACGCTGCCCAGGATGGCGTTTTCCAGCTTTTTGTCCGGCAGGGATACGGAGGCGCCCTGCTTTATGAGTTCTCTCCACAGGGTGTCGGTCTGCCGCAGCATGGACCTGTCCCAGGGGATGAGGCTGTCCGCCTGCATATCGAAGCGGGGGAAGAGTATGGCAAAGTCCTTCGTCTCGCCGGGCCCCAGCTCTGCCTTTACGGTGAAGCTGCCCTCGGACTCCGTGAGAAGGCCGTAGCCTGTCATGTAAAAACAGACCCTGCCGTCCTTCAAGCCCGCGATCCTGTTGCCCGTCTGCCCTGCGGGAGAAGCCTCTGCCAGGGTTATGGGGGTATTGCCGGCGTATCTGAAGGTTACTTCTGCGGACACTTTCTCCCGGGTCAGGTTCTCCATGGTCCACTCGGTGACTCCCAGAGCCCTGCCCTGAGCGATGGCGCCGGGCTTTTGGTCATCCACGGGATAAACGTAGGCCTTCTGGGTATAAAGCGCGCTGCCGTCATTCCATTCCGTATGCTGTATGGGGGTCCAGTCGTATTCAAGCCTGCGGGAGAAGGCGGCGTCCGCCGCCAATACCGGGGATACCGTGACCTGATTGAACCCCGCCCCCTGCTGGGCGTATTCGTTGATCACCTTTTCGTCGTCGTCAAAACGGATGGCGCCGCTGCGGTCCAGCACGAATTTGTAGTTGTCGCTGGGCAGGGAAAGCAGGGTGAGGGAGCCCTTCTGAGCGTCGAAGGCCGTGTTTTTGAGAGCGTTCTCAAAGGTCTGCTCGCTGTGGGCGGCCACCATATCCACCACCCGGGCCTTGCCCTTGTAGTCTGCCAGATATTCCTCCGGGGTGGCGTTTTTGTCCGCCAGGCTCACGAACCAGCCGAACTCGCTTGTATATACTCCCTTGCCGGCTTCCAGATCTTTCAGGCTCACTCCGAAATCTCCGAAGCGAAGCACCGACTGCTCTATGGGATTCATGACGGGAGCGGTGTAAATGACCTCCAGGATCTTCTCTTTGTCAAAAACGCCGGTATAGGTGTGGCTCCTGCCCTTGGGGGTGACGAAGTCCATGTTGTAGCCCGTCAGGGTCACAGTTCCCTGTTTTCTGAGAGGTGTGATCCTGATCTTGCCCTGTTTGTAGGACGAGGCGGAGAAGGCGGCAAGCTTTTTGACCTTAAGGGGCTTATCGGAATCGAACACCCACCGCAGCTGCATGACGCCGTTCCGGGTCTCCTTGAGGTTGGACTTGCCCTCCAGAGAAGCGGTAAAGAGGCCGCCCTTGCGGGTGACGTCGGCGTTGACGGGCACCCATTCCCCCTGCCAGTAGGATTCGCCGTCCAGTATGTTTCTGCCGGGGCGGGCCCAGAATTCCAGGGAAACCGATTCGGGGGCGGCGCCTTCAAACTCTATGGAGCAGGTCTTGATGCGGCGCCTTTCCATCCAGGAAAGGCCTATGGCGCAGCGGCCGTTCACGGGATTTGCGGTATAGAGCCCCTTGGCGTCGGGATAGGTGTTGCGGGTCAGGAACAGGTCCTCGGCGGGTATGGCCTCCACCCGGCTGACAGAAGTGCCCTTGACCCTGGCGGGGTCGCTTTTGGTGACGCGGCCGGAGGGGGCTATGTCTATGGTCATGCGTTTGGGGGCGGCGGCGCCGGAGGCCTTGGTGAGGCGGGCGTTGAGCCAGCTGGCTCCGTCGTTAGTGATGCCGTCGCCTCCGTCCTCTACTATGAGATAGAGAGTGTCGACCCCCGTGACGTCCACAGACACCGGGACCGGGTCCTTCAGGCTGGTCATAAGGGGGCTTCTGAAGAGCTCCCCGTCTTCGCTTTTGACTACGAACACCACCGAGCCCGTATCGGAGCCGAAAACGTATTCCTGGGCTCCCACCTCGGCTTCAAAACGCGAATATCCGCCGTCCAGCGCCAGTTCTATGGTGCTGTTGGCATGGGTGCCGATGCCTTTTTCGTATTCCCTGCCGTTGACCCGCAGGGGCCTGGGCTCGTCGGCAAAGCCCACGTCGGCAGTATCGTAGCCGATCTTGCCGAAGCCGCAGGTCTCGCTGATGATGAGTTCGCTTCTGTCCGTAATAAACTCGCTTGCCTGGGCAAGCAGGGGCAGCAGACTCAGAACTGCCGCGCATAAGATGAACCTTAACATACCTGATCCTTGTTGATAGATTATATTTCGTAGCATATGGGGGCGCTGCCCCGCAGGGCTATTTCAGCGCGCCCTGTTCTCTGAGAAACTCCAGGCCTCTTGCGAAGCCGGGCAGAACTGTGGTGTCGTGGTTGCCGCCCTCCATTTCCAGATATTCAAATTCGTACAGGCCCTCCATGAGCTCCGCCAGTTTTCTGCTGTTTTCCACCGGTATGAGGTCGTCTCCGGCGGCGTGGGAAATAAAGACGGGCAGGGGCAGCCGCGCAGAATAGTATTGCGGGCTGACGGCTCGCATCTTCAGTTCGTTGGAATCGAACCTTTGGAGTATGGTGTCCAGTATATCCTTCTTGATGCCCGCCAGAGGATCCTCCGGAGCCGTCCGGGACAAAAACTCCGTGTAGCTCTTCAGGTCGGTGCAGGGGCAGAGGGCCAGGACGCCGTTGATATCCTCGGGATAGCAGGCGGCGTAGGCCAGGGCCCCGGAGCCTCCCATGGAGCCCCCGATAATGGTGAATTTGTCTATGTGGTATTTTGCTTTCAGCCATTCCAGCATATCGTGGATATTGGAGCATACCGCAGAGTTCATCCAGCCGTTGCCCATGGTGTCAAAG
>JAGDAG010000132.1 GCA_017959625.1 Abditibacteriota bacterium
GTCTTTTTGTATATATTCACCACGGCCTTTATCTCAAGATTTGTATCCGGGTCTCTCCAGCAGGCGGTGTGCAGGGTCCTGTCCTCCAGTTCCCTGTCCCTGCAGGTGTATTCCCAGCCGGCAAGAAGCTCCCGGGAAGCCTTTCCGCCGTATTCAAAGGAAAAAGGAACGCCCTCCGATACGGGCATATCGGTGATGTCGCTTAAATATTCCCGGGTGCCGTCGGAATACTCCAGCTGCAGCTCCGCCCAGTCGCCGTGGTCGCAGGTATATCCGTCGCCGCCGTCGGTAATGATTAGGGAAAACTCCGTCGCCCCGCCCAGGGCCGCGTCGAGAGGATAGGCTTTCCCGTCGCCCTTTATCAGCGGCGAGCGAAAGAGCTCCCTATCCCCCGCCTTCACGATGAATTCGCAGGAGCCGGGAGTCCGGAAGGCGCTCATATCCAGGCCGTAAAGCCCCGTCAGCCTTTTTGCGGGCTTTGCAAGCGATACAAGTATCTCGGAAGGCGAATTGGCGCCTATGCCTCTTTTATAGGCCTTTCCGCCGAGAACGCAATCGCCCCCGGCGCAGCGGCTGCCGAACTTGGTGCAGCCCGGCGAAAAATCTCTTACCACCCGTACCCGGGGCGCTTCCGCCGGCTTGCCCGAGGGAAACAGCATATCCGCAAGCAGGCGGGAATACCCGCCCCCGGCGGCAAACGAAACGCATTGCAGCAAAAGGCACGCCGCGCACAAGACAAAAAGCTTTGTGACCATGATCAGCCTCCAAACGGTTTTTTCCGGTATATCTCAAGTATAAAAAAGGCCGGCGCGGTTTTAATCAGCCTCCGGCGGCGCGGCGCCGGGCCTCCTTGGCGTAAAACTCGTCGTATATGATGCCCGCGGACGCCACCACGGGAGCGGTGATGAATATGCCCGCCACCCCGAACAGGGTGCCCATAACGAATATGGAAAAGAGGAGCACCACGGGGTGGATGGAAAGCTGTTTCTGCATGACCAGAGGGGTCACCAGATGCCCTTCGCACTGCTGCACCACCACGTAGACCACTATGACCTTCAGGATCATGACAGGGTTGGTTATTATGGCTATCAGCACGGGAGGCACCGCCGAAAGGATGGGCCCCAGAGTGGGGATGATGTTCATCAGGCCCGCGATAACGGCGAACAGAAAGGCGTTGGGCATCCTGATAAGGGTGAGGCCCAGCCAGGTGAGAAGAAAGATGCAGAAGCTGCCCAGCATAAGGCCCACGACCCAGTAAGTGATGGCCTTCTGGATGCGCAGGAGGCAGCGGCGCAGCTTTTTGCGTATATCCATGGACCACGGGTGCATGACGCCCCGGATAAGGGGCCTGGGCTCGGAGAGGATATATATGGTGAACACTATCACCAGAAACGTCCCGGTCACAGCGCTGAGGGCGCTCTGCCCCACCCAGGCGGCGCTGCCGGCCACGCCCTTTGCCACGGCGCCGGGATTGATGTCCAGATGGGCAAAATCAAAGTGCCGCGGGTCGATGTTGAGGGTCTTCAGATACTTTTCGGCCTTGGCGTCCAGCTGCCTTGCCAGGCGGGGGAACTGATCCGACAGGGTCTGGGCCTGGCTGCTGACCATGGGAGTCACCAGCCTGACGGCAGACACCACCAGCCCCAGGGCAGCCACTACGCACAAAAAGGTCCCCACGCCCCGGGAGACCCGCCGCCTTTCCAGCCAGCTGACGGGCACGTCCAGCGCCGCCGCCAGAATGGCGGACAGCGCAAGACTGATGATGACGGAGGACATGACCCCCGCAAATTTTGCCATAAGCAGCAAAAACAGGGTGAGGCACACCGCTCCGTAAACTGTGCGGGGAGTAACGGCTTTCATGCTCTATACAAGCTCGCCCGATTCCTTCTGGTAAAAGACCCTCTTGACCTTTCCTTCGCTTCTGGGCAGGCTGCCGGGCTTGTAAACGTCGCCCTTGGGGGAGAAGCCCAGCACTTCCTTGAGCTTCTTCTCCACGGTGTAGCCGGTGACGCCTTCTTCGGCCTCTACCTCTATGCGCACGTCCTTGATGCCGTGATTCTCAAATATGATGATGCGGTAATCGGCCAGGACGCCGGGGATCTCCATAAGCGCCTGTTCCACCTGCTTGGGGAAGAAGTTGACGCCCTTCACTATGAGCATGTCGTCTATCCTGCCCTTGATGCGGTCTATCCTGGCGTGGGTGCGGCCGCAGGCGCAGGTCTCTCTGGAGATGATGCGGCTTATGTCTCCGGTCTTGAAGCGGATGATGGGGATACAGTTGCGGTTCAGGCTGGTGAACACCACCTCGCCGCTTTCGCCGTCGGGGACCACCTTGCCGGTGGCGGGATCGATGATCTCTATGATATACTGGTCTTCAAAAATATGGATGCCGTCGTGGGCGGCGCAGTCCATGCCCGTGGTGCCTACGCCACCGGTCTCGGTCATGCCGTAAATGTCGAAGGCTTCTATGTTGAGGCCCTTCTCTATCTTCTCGCGCATCTTGTCCGAGAAGGTCTCCGCGCCGAAGATGCCCACCTTCAGGGAAGGCATGGTGACGCCCATTTCGTTCATGACCTCCATGATGCGCATGGTATAGCTCACCACGCCGGTAAGGCACTTCACCTTGAAGCTGTTGATGAGCCTTATCTGCCGCGCCGTGTTGCCGCTGCTGGCAGGCACAACGAAAAGGCCGGCCTTTCTGGCCCCGTGATACATGCCGAAGCCGCCGTTGAAGAGGCCGAAGGTAGGGGTTATCTGCACCTTGTCACCCTGCAGGACCCCCGCCATGTGATAGCAGCGGGCCATACACTCCGCCCCCTGGTCCAGGTCGTGTTCGTCATAAACCATGGCCACCGGGGTGCCGGTGGAACCGCTGGACATATGCATCTCCCTGATATCCTCTTCGGGCTTGCACAGCATGCCCAGAGGGAACTGGTCCCGGAGGTCGTTCTTGTCTATGAAGCCCAGAAGGGGCAGGTCGTCAAGGCTTTTGATGTCGTTGGGGTTCACTCCCGCCGCGTCGAACTTGCTGCGGTAAAACTCGTTGTTGATATAGGCATTGCGGATGGTCCTCTGAAGGCCGCGAAGCTGAACTGTCTTCAGCTGATCCTGGCTCATGGTCTCCGCCATAGCATTGAAATAGTAATTCATATCGCCGTCCTTTTCACTGGTTATAGTATTATTATATCATATTTCTTTCATTGATGTATATACCGGAAGCGCCCCGGCTCCCCGGACGCTTTTTCTTTATTTCCCGCAAAAAACGCCCCGGGGGCCGGGGCTCTTGAACCCGGACGGAAAAACGTGTATAATAATTATTGCGCTATACGGCAAAAGCTTTTTAAAACCGTTTGACTTTCGGTCCGAAAGCGTGTATAATAGTATTTGTCTGTCTGAAGATTAACAAGAATTTATTAGGGGGCTGTTATGTATGCCATTATAAAAACCAGCGGCAGGCAGTTCAAGGTTTCGGAAAACGATATCATTTCCGTAAACAGGATTGCAGATGTCGATGCCGGCGATAAAGTCGAGTTCGGCGAAGTCCTTCTCGTCGTTGATTCCGACGTCAGGGTGGGAACGCCCTTTGTGGAAGGAGCCAAAGTCGAAGGCGAGGTGATCAAAAATTACCGCGGCAAAAAGATCAACGGATATATTTACAAACCAAAAAAGGATTATCACAAAAAATACGGACACAGACAGGATCTGACTGCTGTTAAGATCAGCAGGATTGCTGCTCAGGGCTAACGGAGGCAAATCATGGCACATAAAAAAGGTGTTGGCAGTACACGAAACGGACGCGATTCCAACCCCAAACGGCTGGGCGTCAAGGAATACGGCGGTGAGATCGTAACGGCGGGGAGCATCATTGTCAGGCAACGGGGCACCCGCATACATCCGGGCAACAACGTCGGCAGAGGCAAGGACGACACTCTTTTCGCTCTTATCGACGGAACCGTCAAATTTGAAAACGTGAAGGGCAGAAAGGCTGTTTCTGTTTACAACAACTGATACCAGACGAAGCCGGTCTTAACAGACCGGCTTTTCCAAAATTATGAACACTGGAAAGCTGCTCCTTATAATCATAACGTTTCTCGCATTTGCTCCCCTGTGGGGTGAAGACGCCGATGATTACGAGATCCTGATGAACGACGCCCTGACCTATCTGGAGCAGGGCGATACCAACAGTTCCATAGAAGTTCTCCGAAGTATGAAAAAATACTTCGGCGAAGACAAATATATCACGACGGTCTACGGCGTGAACCTGCTCGTGGGCGGATACGGCGAAGAAGCGCAAAAGATATTTGACAAAGAAGACAATCCCTGCTCCCAATTATGCCGCGCCGTGCTTCTTGCCCGCAGGGCAAAGTATCCGGAAGCCATAGAAGCCTTCAAACCCTTTGAAGGCAGGATAGCAAACTACAACGTTATCATCGATTTCCTGAAAACCATGGAGGACGCGGATTTCTGCGACCCGGACCTGCCGGTGGATACCCTGCCGGCCATAGAGCTCCACGCCTACTGGAACATGCTGCGGGACAACATTTCCGATTCCCTCAAGGGCCTTCGGGAGATCGAAAAGATAAAAGGGCGCGACATCTACAAGGATACAAAGGGCATTATCCTTGCCTACGACTATAAAAAGCCGATATTCTTCAACGCATTTGCCATCCGCGGCAGGATCGGCCTGGAGGCTCCCAAAGAAAAAGCCGATTACGTTCTGGAGGGCCGCGCGACCATCAGGGCCGATATAGGAAACAACGACACTGTCAAGTCGGCGATGCTGTATATAGACGGCAAGATGAAGTCCATGACGAATTCGTATCCCTTCAGCTTTGTCCTGAATACGGCAAACATCCCCAACGGCGTCCATGACGTCAAGATAGCCGCTCTCGACGCCTACGGCAACAAGATCTCGGAAAAGCGTTTTACGGCGGAGATATTCAACAAAAAAGACCATAAAGCGCCCGATGAAGAGCTGATCTGGCAGAGGCTCACGGAATTCGTCACTCCCCGCCAGGGCATGGAAAGCGTCAATTATCTTATGGCAGTCTGCGCCGCAAGAGAAAAGGATATCGAGCTGCACAGGAAAGCGCTGGAACGCACCGTTGCGGTAAACCCGCAATACAGAGACGCCTCCGAGCTTTTGCGCAGGTATTATTTCCTTTCAGACGGGGCGACTATCATAGAAAAAGGAAACCCCGCCCGGCGGGAGATCGCCCTCACCTTTGACGACGGCCCCACCCCCACCACCCTGGACAATCTGAAGATACTAAAAAAATATAACGTCAGGGCGACCTTCTTCATAGTGGGGAGGCAGGCGGAAAAATATCCCGAGATAATCAGAGCCATAATGGAAGACGGGCATCAGCTGGCGCTGCACAGCCAGAACCATCCCGATTATACGAAGCTGGATTACAACGACATAGTCAAGGAGACCCTTCAGTGCTACTGCGCCATCAAGGAGTGCGGAGGGGATCCCACTCTGTATTTCCGTCCTCCCGGGGGCAACAGGGACGAAGAGCAGAGCCGCCTTTCCCGGGAATACGGGGTCCGTATCGGCCTCTGGACCAAAAACTCCACCCATCTCCAGGAATCCACGCCGGAGCTTTTGACGGAGTATTGCAACCAAAGCATGAAGCCGGGCTTCATTTACCTTTTGCATAACGACGTAGTGGCGGTGACCCAGTCGCTGCCGGCAATACTTGACCATGCGGCTTCCGAGGGTTTTCGTTGTGTGACCATGGAAGAAATAATAAAATAATCATTTTTTTTACGCAGACTGCAAAAAAACGCTTGCAAAAGGTCTGTAGTATCTAGTAAAATGAATATAGGAAGTGTTTCAGACATAATCTTTTACGTGTCAGATTCAGATAAGGAGAAGTCAAATGACATCTAAAGCAATAACAAAAGCAACAGTGTTTGTGCTGGTGGCTGTTTTATGCGCGGCTGCGGCGGTGCCCGGCCTCTGCGCCGGAAAGAAAAAAGCGGTAGCCTCTTCCAAAAAGGTCCCCGCCAGTATTCTCAACGGTTCCGACGTAACGGCGGGAAGAGTTTTCAGGAACGTTAAAACCAAAGAAACCTCGCTTGCAGGCGTAAGGCTCGGCGATAACGCCCTGAGGATACTTGAAAAATACGGCAACCCCACAAAAGTCATTATACATACCGCAGTTCAGCAGAACAACACGGGAATGATGGGAACAGGCGCATCCGCTATGGGCGTTGCTTCTCCTACTATGCCGACCATGACCGGCTCGCCCTCCATGCCTACAGTCACAGCCGATCCGGCATCCATGGGAATGGGTTCCACTATGGGTCCCTCGACCCCCAGCCTGCCCACCATGGGCGGCGGCATGGGCGTCACTCCCGATCCCGGTTCCATGGGGACCATGGGGCCCTCGACCCCCAGCCTCCCCGGTATGGGCGGCGTCACTCCCGATCCCGGTTCCATGGGAAGCCTGAACCCCACGACTCCCAGCATGCCCGGTATGCCCTCCATGCCCGGTATGGGCGGAACTGCAGCCGCAGGCACCACCTCGGCAGGGACCGCTTTTGCCGGGACCTCCAGCAGGATAGACGAGGATTCTCTTTGCTGGCAGTATGACCTTCCCGCAGGGACCAACCTGGAATTCATAGTCACCAACGGGAAGATCAGCCAGATCACCGTGGTGAGCCTTTATCCCTGGAAATATGCAAAGCTGAACAACGGTATAATGATCGGCGACACCTACAAGCTGGTCACGTATCTTATGGGCATAGACCCCACCAACATGCAGATCCTTGGCAACTACCTGAGGATGGATTACCTGGACAAATGAGGTGTTGCCTATACGTTCCTTAACAAAAAACTCGTGGGAATGACCATAGCTGTCGGCGATCCTATCTACAACTAAGCTTTTATTGCTGTTTTTTAAGTGCCCGGGATTTTTCCGGGCACTTTCTACGCTTTATATGCGTATTCTTTTTTGGAAATAAGGACAATACTATGGCTCAGGATAACGTCAGCGAAATAAAAAGCCGGCTGAATATAGTAGACGTGGTATCACCCTATGTTTCTCTGAAAAAGCAGGGAAACGCCTACATAGGCAAATGTCCGTTCCATGCGGAAAAAACCCCCTCCTTCCGCGTCGACCCCGACAAGCAGTTCTATAAATGCTTCGGGTGCGGAAAAGCGGGAGATATGTTTACTTTTATTCAGGAGAAAGAAAACCTTTCCTTTACGGAAGCGCTGGAACTGCTTGCCGAAAAGGCGGGCGTAAAGCTGATCAAAAACCCCGGCCGCCCGCGGGAAGCCTCGGAAAAAGAACTCATCATAACCGCAAATTCCTATGCCGAGACTTTTTTTTCACAATCGCTGAAAAATGCAGACGCCCGCGTGATCTCCTACCTTACCCGCCGCGGCATAGACAGCGGAACAGTTGAAAGGTTCGGCCTGGGATGGGCCCCCGAAGGCTGGAACGGGCTTTTGAAGTTTCTGGAAGAAAAAAGGGTCTCAAGGGAGATCGCCCTGAAAGCGGGGCTCCTGTCAAGAAAAGAAGAAACGGGAACCGTTTACGACCGTTTCCGTTCGCGCATCATGTTTCCCATATACGACATTCTGGGAAGGCCCATAGGCTTCGGCGGACGCATCATCTCGGAAGACAAGGAGCTACCGAAATACATCAACAGCCAGGAAACGCCGGTTTTTTCCAAAGGCAGGGAGTTTTATGCCCTTAATCTGGCCCACAAGGAAATTTCGGCCAAAAATCATGCTATAATAGTAGAAGGCTATATGGACGTGATAGCCTGCCATTCCGCCGGCATACAGAACTCCGTCGCCCTTTTGGGCACGGCCCTTACGGAAGACCACGTAAGAAAGCTTTCGCGGTATACCATGAACGTCACCCTGTGCCTTGACGCCGATCCGGCGGGGATCAAATCGGCCCTGCGCAGCGGGGAGATGCTGATGAACGCCGGGTTCCGGGTCTCCTGCGCCGCCCTCCCCCCGGGGGAAGACCCCGACTCCCTTATACGAAGCGGGGGGGCTGCCCGATTTCTGGACTTTATACAAAACAGCCCGGGGCTTTTGGAATTTGAGATACAAAAAGCAGTTTCGCGTTTTGATACCTCTACAAAGGAAGGCAGGGTCGAGGCCCTGGAAGCCGCCGAAAAAATAATCGCCCGGGAGCCCAGCGGCGTAAAAAGGGCGGGCCTTATAGGCGATATCGCCTTTCTTCATCCCAGGTTCAATACGGGGATCAACGTGGAAGAACAGATCGGAAGAGACGTAGAAAGGCTCGCCTTCCCGAAACAGAGCGGCAAAGAAGCCCTGCAGGGATATATCCCGGATTCCCGCACGAGATATGACAGGGCGCAGGAGCTGCTTCTGGCCGGCGTGTTCCGCCACGAACACGATCTGAACGAGATATTCGACAGCCTGGGCCCCGAAGATTTCCGTAAAGGGTTTTTCAGAAAGCTGGTCACGCTCCTTAAAAGCCGCTACGACAGCGGCGGCGCGCTTTACTATGACGAGCTCATGGAAGAAATAGCCGCAAAGGGCCTTGAGAAGCCTTTTTATACTATGCTTGCGGAAACGGAAATGCTTCACGGTTCAAGCCGTGAGCTTGTAACTATAATCAAAGAAGAAGCTGCGCTGTATAACGCAGACCGCCGGCAGGAACTGACGGAAAAGCTTAAACGGGGCGAGCTGAACACATCGGATCCCGAATACAAAGAACTGCTTTTGCTCAGAAAGAGCAAAGGCTTCAAGGCAAAGTGAGGAGAAAAAGATATGCCACGGGAGCATACAGCGTTTGATACGGATAAAGATCTTAAGGACTTATATACAAACATCGTTGACAGCATAGGCGATAAGGAATTCATCTCCTACGACAGGCTTCAGGAAAATATGGAAAAGCACCTGCCCGATCTCATCGGACAGCAGATCCTGATACATATGCTTGCGGAACGGGGAGTCAAAACGACGCCGGAAGAAGACGAAAACCTTATAGATTTTGAGATCGAAGAGGAAGATCTTGACGTGATAACCGAATCGCGGCTGGAAGAACAGCTTCAGGGAGCCGGCGTCCGCATCGACGACTCCGTAAAGATGTGGCTTTCCCAGATAGGAAAAAAGAATCTGCTGTCCTCCGACCAGGAAGTCATTCTTGCCCGCAAGGTGCAGAAAGGCGATCAGAACGCAAAAACGTCTCTTATAGAAAGCAATCTGCGGCTGGTGGTAGCCATCGCAAAAAAATACCTCGGGCGCGGCCTCAGTTTTCCGGACCTCATCCAGGAAGGCAACATAGGGCTTATCAGAGCGGTGGAAAAATTCGATTATAAAAAGGGCTATAAATTCAGCACCTATGCCACCTGGTGGATACGGCAGGCCATAACCCGTTCCATCGCCGATCAGGGGCGCACCATACGCATCCCCGTCCACATGATAGAAAAGATCAACTTTATAATAAAGACCCGTTCGCTGTTCGTGCAGCAGAACGGAAGGGAACCCACCATGGAAGAAATGGTGAGCGCCACTGGGATCCCGGAAGAAAAGATCAACGAGATAAAAAACATTTCACAGGATCCTCTCAGCCTGGATACTCCCATAGGCGAGGAAGAGGATTCAAGAATAATAGATTTTGTAGAGGACTCCGAAGCGGTTTCTCCTCACGATGCAACCAACAACACCCTTCTCAACGAGAAAATAGACGAGGCTCTCGGCATGCTTGCCGAAAGGGAGAGAGAAGTGATAATAATGCGCTTCGGGCTGGCGGACGGCTGCCCCCGGACGCTTGAAGAAGTCGGCGTCCATTTCAATGTGACCCGTGAGAGGATCAGGCAAATAGAATCCAAGGCGATACGCAAGCTTCGGAATCCTTCCAGAAGCAGGCACCTCAGGAATTTTATGAACGAATAGGCCGGCATTTCGGAAAACAGTCAGGAAAAAGTATATATGAAAAAACAAAAAGACACGCGGGACGATATCGACAGGATAATGGAAGCGATAGGGCCGGAGGAAAACAAGATAACCTACGACCGGCTGAACACCCTTATCGAAGACACCCCTCCCGAGCTGCTGCCGGAGCTTTTTGACGCTCTGGAAGCCCGGAACATAGTTGTGGAAAAAGAAGCGTCGGGAAGACAGCAGCCGGGGGACGGAGAACCGGATGACACGGAACTGGAGGACGCTGCCAGCGAATACAGCAGGATAGAAGCGGAGATGGAGCTCATCCCCCCCGACGACACCGTGAAGATGTGGCTCAAAAAAATCGGCAACACTCCGGTCCTTAGTTCGGAACACGAAATGGTGCTGGCTCAGAAGATCTCCATGGGCGACGAAGCGGCAAGAGACAAGCTGGTGAAGGCAAATCTGAAGCTGGTGGTCAGCATCGCCAAGAAATACGTGGGCAGAGGAATGATATTTTCCGATCTTATACAGGAAGGAAACATCGGCCTGTTGCGCGCGGTGGACAAATACGACTACAAGCGCGGCTTCAAGTTCAGCACCTACGCTACCTGGTGGATAAGGCAGGCTATCACCAGAGCCATCGCCGACCAGGGGCGCACCATACGCATCCCGGTGCATATGGTGGAAACCATAAACAAAATGTCCAAGACCCGTTCCAGGCTTCAGCAGGAAAACGGAAGGGAGCCTACCCTGGAAGAGATAGCCGACGCAATGAATCTTACGGACGAGCAGGTCAGCCAGATAATCAAGATCGCTCCGGAGCCCCTCAGCCTTGAAACTCCTATAGGCGAGGAAGAAGATTCCCACCTTTCCGACTTTATCGAGGACGACGTCACGGTGAGCCCCCAGGACGCGACCACATATTCCGCCCTGCGGGAAAAAATCGACGACGCCCTGAACAAGCTTACCCCCCGGGAACGGGAGGTGCTCATTATGCGTTTCGGACTGGATACCGGAACGAGCTGCACACTTGAAGAGGTGGGCCGCAAGCTGGACGTCACCAGAGAACGCATAAGGCAGATAGAAAGCAAGGCCCTGAAAAAGCTGCAGAAAGAAAGCTTTAACAAAGAACTGCGGGAATTTATCGAATAGCCATGAGCGAACTGCAACTTTTGGAACTGGCGCTGAAATACCGCACAGACGAAGAAAAAGAAGTGCTGGCGATGTGCAGCACTCTGACGGGGATCGAGATCGATTCCCTCTCCTCTCTTTCAAAAGCCCTGGATACAGCCGTAAAGTGCCTGCGTATGCTGAATACGAACAAGGACAAGATAAAGGACCTTCCTGCCGAGACCTACAGCAGGCTGGGGAACATAGAATTCCAGCTGCAGATACTTGAAGGAAAGATCAAGCGCTCGGCCTATCTGATAGAAAACATAGGCGATATCCAAAAGGAACTGACGCCCCGGGAACAGGAGGTCCTTAAAAACCGTTTTCTCGGCAACCGTTCCAGAACGGAAACTGCCGAATTGCTGAATATCAGCGAAGTCCGCGTCAGGCAGCTGGAGGTCCAGGTGCTGGAAAAACTGAAAAAAGCCAAAATAAACAAAGAGATATAGGAAGCATTATGACCGAAAAAGAAATCGAGCGGATATCCGACGAAACCATAGCAAAATACAGAAAATACGTAAATCCCGCATACGCCAATATACTGCAGTTCTCCGGGTTTTCCGTTCCGGAAGAAAGAGCGGAGGGATGTTATATCTACGACATAAGCGGCCGGCGCTTTCTGGACTGCGTAGGCGGCTACGGCGCCTTCAGCCTGGGGCACAGGAACCCGGCCGTGGTAGAAGCGGTAAAAAAGCAGCTGGACAGGGAAGCCCTCAAAAGCCACTTTTTCCTTTCCACAGAGCTGGCAGACGCCTGCGAGGCCCTGGCGGAGGTCCTGCCCGGAGATATAGATTTCAGCTTTTTGTGCAATTCGGGAACGGAAGCGGTGGAAGGCGCCCTGAAAGCGGCGCGCATCACTACCGGCAGGCCGAAATACGTCAGCGCGATAAACGGCTTCCACGGCAAGACCTACGGCGGCCTTTCCGTCTCCGGGCGGGAGGTTTACAAGACTCATTTCAAGCCGCTTCTGGAGCAGACAGAGAACGTCCCCTTCAACGACGTCTCCGCCCTTGAAAAAGCGGTGGACGAAAACACCGCAGCCGTTATACTGGAGATGCTGCAGGGAGAAGGCGGAGTAAACGTAGCGACCAACGAATATATGCAGGCTGCCCGCAGCATAACAAAGGAAAAAGGCGCGCTTCTTATAGTCGACGAGGTCCGCACCGGCTTCGGCCGCACCGGCAAATGGTTCGGCTCGGAGCATTCCGGCATTGTTCCCGACATAATAACCATGGCAAAGGCTTTGGGCGGCGGAGTGATGCCCGTAGGGGCCTTTTCCGCCAACGAACGCGTGTGGAACGCCCTCTTCGGCAAAAACCCCTTTATGCACTCCACCACTTTCGGAGGGAATCCCCTGGCCTGCGCCGCGGTGCTGGCAGCCATAAAAACCACAAAAGAGCTGAAAGCGGTGGAAAACTGCGAAGTCCGCGGACGGCAGCTTCTGGCAGGGCTCAAGGGCCTGCAGGAAAAATACCCCGAATGGATAAAGGACGTAAGGGGCATAGGGCTTGTAGCCGGCATGGAGTTTGAAGACGAGGATATTGGCTCGCTGCTCATCGCTTCCTGCGGAAAACGGGACCTCCTTGCAGCCTACTCTCTCAACAATCCCAAGGTAGTGCGCCTGGAACCGCCTCTCATAATCACTGCAGAAGAGATCGATACAGTGATATCCATTCTGGACGAAGCCATAGCCGAAACCATAGAAACGGTTTCCGAGCTTATATAAAAAGCTTATATAAAAAAA
>JAGDAG010000133.1 GCA_017959625.1 Abditibacteriota bacterium
TTATCCTTGCCGGTTCTTATTGCATCGACGCCGGCTGGTTCGATTTTCCCGCTCTGGGCGAATATGTCATGATGAGCTTTATCGTTGCCAACTCGGTAAAACAGATCAGCCGCCTCAAAAGCACGCAGCTTCAGATACTTGCCGCGGCAGACAGGATATTTGAGATAATCGATATGAAGGGGCAGGAACAGGACGATCCTTCCGCAGTTCCGTTCCCCGGAGACAGGCAGGCGGAGATCGAGTTCAGGAACGTGACCTTTGCCTACGAAAAAGAGCCCGTGCTGAAAAACCTGAACCTCACCGTTCCCGGCGGCTCCACCGTTGCGCTGGTAGGGCCCAGCGGCAGCGGCAAATCCACCGTTGCCGACCTTGTCCCCAATTTTTATCCGCTGACTTCCGGCGAGATACTTATAAACGGAACGGACATACGGGATATCGCTTTATCGTCATTGAGGGAAGCGGTGGCTCTGGTGCCTCAGGAAGTGATCCTTTTCAGCGGCACCATAAAGGACAACATCAAATACGGCGCTCCGGACGCTTCCGACGAGGAAGTGTTCGCAGCTGCGAAAGCGGCAAACGCCCACGCTTTCATTATGGACACTCCCCGGGGCTACGATACGGTGCTGGGCGAAGGCGGTAGCGGGCTTTCCGGCGGCCAGCGGCAGCGTATAGCCATTGCCCGGGCCCTGATAAAAAAGCGGGCCGGGATACTGATCCTTGACGAAGCCACTTCTGCCCTGGACAACGAAAGCGAGAGCATAGTGCAGAAATATCTGGACTCAAGGGGGCGCTGCGTGACCACCATAATAATCGCCCACCGGCTGGGCACCGTGAAGAATGCCGATACGATATTTGTTCTGGACAGGGGAGAGATCGTGGAACAGGGGACCTTTGACAAACTTATTGCGGCCGGAGGAAGCTTTGCCGGATTATATACCGGGCCGGCAGGGGGGAGAGAGAGTTGATCCAGTTCGTTATATATAACCTGGCGATACTCGTTTGCCTGCCCGTATTGCTGGTGATTTTTCTCGTCAGGCTGGTTTTTATAAGGCAAAGCCTGAAAAGCGTGAAGGAGCAGCTCGGTTTTCCCGCCAGGGAGAATTCCCGGAACTCGATATGGATACACGCCGTAAGCGTGGGAGAAACGGTGGCAAGCTCCGGAGTGGTGAATATACTGGCAGAAAAACGCAGCGACATACCCATAGTTTTTTCCACCACCACGCAGCCGGGACACGAACAGGCTAAAAAAAGCATCAAAGCCAAAGGCTACCGGCTGATATACTATCCCTACGATTTCCTTTTGAGCGTGATTTTGTCTCTCGACGCCGTATCGCCCAGGGTCTTTGCCAGTACCGATACGGAGATATGGCCCAACTTCCGCTACATGCTCAGGCTGCGCCGCAGCAAATCCGCCATCATAAACGGCATCATCTCCGACGGCACCATGAAGGGCGCCCGCCTGTTTGACTGGCTTTACAGATGGACCATAAAAAACATCGACCTGTTCTGTATGCAGTCGGAGGAGGACGCAAGGCGCGTTATAGACCTGGGGGCTGATCCCTCAGCCGTGTTCGTTACGGGAAACTGCAAAGCGGACGTTGCCGCCGCAGAGCTGTCGCAGGATGAGCGCCTTGCCCTTTTCAGAGACTTTTTCGGCTGCGAAAAGAACGATTCCCCCGTTTTTGTGGCGGGAAGCACCAACCCCGGCGAGGATATCCCGGTCATAGACGCCTATCTGCGGGCCAGGCAGCATATCCCGAAGCTGAAGCTGCTTATAGCCCCCCGCCAGATATCAAGAGGCGGTGAGATATGCTCTATGCTGGAGGAAAAAGGCGTGTCCTTCTGCCGCAGGACAAAGCCTTCAGAAGAGCCTTTTGACGCTCTGGTGCTGGACACTATGGGCGAACTGGCAAACGCATATTTTGCCGGCGACGTTGCCTTTGTGGGGGGAAGCCTTATCAGAAAGGGGTGCCACAGCCTGCTTCAGCCCGTGGCGGCGGGCATAGGCGTCTGCTACGGCCCTCATACCTTCAAAACAAAGGATATAGCGCTCCAGACCAAGGTCTTCGGCGTGGGCTTCGAAATAAAGAATGCCAAAGAGCTTTCGGAAACCATAGTCAGGATACTTGAGGACGCCTCCCTTAAAGACAGCATACGGGAAGGCTGCCGGAAAATGATGGAGCACAACAAGGGCGCCGCGGCAAGGACCTGCGAAAAGCTTCTGGAGCTTTACGACCGTTCTTTTTCCGAGCTGCCCCGGGACAACCGCCTTATAAGGGGCGAGGAGCTGCTGTCCGGAGAGAGCAAAACTCCCAGAGCGTACGCTTTCAGGGCCGTCATGTATCCTCTTTCTCTTCTTTACCGGGCCGTTTTGTATCTGTATCTGCTTCCCTATGAGACCGGCATACGCAAGCGGTATAAGGCCGGCATCCCGGTGATAAGCGTGGGCAACATAACCATGGGAGGCACCGGCAAGACTCCGGTGACCGCAAAACTCGTGGCGGAACTGAAGGAAAGGGGCTTCCGGTGCTGTATCCTGAGCAGGGGCTACGGCAGAAAGACCGGCGGCGATATGATCCTGGAGCCGGGCACGCCTGCCGATCCGGAAAAATACGGAGACGAGCCCGTGCTGCTTTCGGCGGTCACCGGCGTCCCGGTGGCGGTGGGAAAGGACAGAAGGACCACAGCGCGGCTGGCGCAGGAACGTTTTTCTCCCGACGTGCTGATAATGGACGACGCTATGCAGTTCTGGCAGATGCACAGAGACGTGGAGATAATAGTCGTCAACAGCAGCCGGCCTTTTTCCGGCGGCCTGACTATCCCCGCGGGGGATATGAGAGAAAGCAAGCGGGCTTTCCGGCGAGGGACGGTCATGCTCTCCATAGGCGACGAGCCTATGAGCGACGGCGACAGGGCGGTGGTCATGAAGGCGGCCCCCGGGCTCAGGATATACGACTGCAGGGTGAAGGCTTCTTCCATTGAATTTGCGGGCGCAAGGCATGAGCCTGCGGAGCATCTCTCCGGAAAAAAGGTATTTGCTTTTTGCGGTATAGCCAATCCCTCCCGGTTCACGGACAGCCTGAAGGCTCTGGGCGCCGAGGTGGCTGGCTGCAGGTTTTATATGGACCATTACAAATATACCCCGGAAGACCTTCATTCCGTGGTGCTTGCCGCCGCCGGCTGCGATCATATCGTTACCACCCAGAAGGATATTTCCAGGATACCCCGGGGCTACGACGCCATAGAGGGCGTATGCACCCTGAACATTACGGTGGAAGCCATGGGAGAAGACGCGCTCATAGAGCATATCCTGAAGGAGGCCGGCATTGGATAGGCTCCGGATACTCATGGTGCGGGTCTCAGCGATAGGAGACGTGTTCATGGCCCTTCCCGTCGCCATGGATCTCAAAGAGGCTGCGGATTGCGAGATCACCTGGCTTTGCGAGAAGCACTGCGCGGGGATCCTTGAGGGGCATCCCGCAGTAGACAGGGTCCTTGTCTGGGAAAGGAACAGAAAGCATAAGACCCTTTCCGATCTCTTAAGGGCGAACGGAAAGATAAAAAAACAGCTGCAGGGCGAACGCTTTGATTATATACTCGACCATCAGGGCAGGCTGAAGCTCTGCGGCGTTCTGGCAGGGGTGAAGCACAAAAAAACCGTGGGGTTCTCCGACCCGGAAAGCTTTCTTGTGCGGTTTTTTTACGATATAACGGTCCCCGTGGGAAAAAGAGAGATATATACCGACAGGAACCGGCTTATGGTGAACGCCGTGCTGCAGAACGAGAAGCTCCCGCTTTGTGAAAAAACCACCTATCCCCGTATCCGTATCACAGAGGAGGCGCGGGCCCTTGCCGCAGAGCTGCTGAAGGACGCTCCGGGAAGGAAGATAGGCATTATTTTTGCCACGAGCAAGGAATGCAAGTATTGGCAGAAGGAAAAATGGAAGGAGCTCATACGCTTTGTTTCCCATGAGCTGGACAGCGTCCCGGTGCTTTTCGGCGGCCCCGGGGACCGGGACTACGGCGAAGAGATCGCCGCGGGGGACCTGCGGGCCGTGAACACCGCAGGCAGGACCTCCCTCACGGAAGCCGCCGCGCTTCTGGAGAAGTGCAGCGCCTGCGTTTGCGTGGATACCGCCCTTATGCATTTTTCCGTTTGCCTGGATATACCTACCGTATGTCTTTTCGGATCGGACGTGTATAAGGAACAGCACTCATTAAGGGATAATTTTATCATAGTGCACAAGCCTTCCGACCCGAATAGGCCGTGCCACAAGCGGTGCAGGTGCCCCGGCCATCAATGCATGAAGAATATCGGCGCCGAAACGGTGAAAGAGGCCCTTGCCGGCGCTCTCGGGCTGAAGTCGCCCGGCAATTGCGAAGAGGTTTCCGGATAAAATGGCAAAGGTCACTGTGATAGGCGGCGGCCTGGCGGGCTGCGAATGCGCCTGGAGCCTTGCTTCCGGGGGCACGGAGTGTGAGCTGTGGGAAATGCGGCCTTTCCGGACCACTCCCGCCCACACCACGGACAGGCTCGGGGAGCTGGTGTGCTCTACCTCCCTCAAAGCCGAAGGGACCGGCACTGCCCACGGGCTTCTGAAAAGAGAGATGGCCTTCCTGGGTTCCCTGGTGCTGGAGGCTGCCGAAAAAACCAGGGTCCCCGGCGGCAGCTCGCTGTGCGTGGACAAGGAGAAATTTTCCGGATATATCACGCAAAAGATCGCAGAATGTGATAAAATAAAGGTAATACGCAGAGAAGCGGACTCCATTCCCCCGGAGGGCATATGCGTGGTGGCTACCGGCCCCCTTACTTCTCCCGCCATGGTCCGGGCCATTGGAGAAAGGCTGGGGGAAGAGGCGATGTATTTTTTTGACGCCGTGGCTCCTTCCGTGGATATCTCTACCGTGGATATGGAAAAAGCCTTCCGCCAGTCCCGCTACGGAAAGGGCGAGGCGGATTACATAAACTGCCCCCTTACCAAAGAGGAATACTATGCTTTTACGGACGCCCTCGTCGCGGGTGAAAAGGCTCCCCTGCATCTTGCCGAGGACGAAGAGGCCGTGTATTACGAGGGCTGCCTGCCCATAGAGGAAATGGCGTCAAGAGGCAGGGAGACCCTTGCCTTCGGTATGCTGAAGCCGGTAGGGATACAGGACCCCCGCACCGGAAAACGTTTCTATGCGGTCCTGCAGCTCCGCCAGGAAAACCTTGAGGGCACCGTATGGGGGCTGGTAGGCTGCCAGACACAGCTGCGCCAAAAGGAGCAGAAGCGGATCTTTTCTATGATACCAGCCCTGCGGAACGCCTCCTTCGTGCGCTACGGACAGGTGCACAGGAACACTTATATCAAAAGCCCAGGGCTCCTGGACGAGTATTTTCGCCTGAAGGCCTCCCCCCGCTGTTTTTTTGCGGGGCAGCTCATAGGAGTGGAGGGTTATATGGAGTCTGCCATGACAGGCCTTTTGTGCGGGTATAATATAAACCGTCTGCTCTCGGGCAGAGAGCCGGCGCTTTTTCCCGCAGAGACGCTTATCGGGGCCCTGCAGAGATACGTTTCCCGGGGGCCGGGGCTTACGTGTACCGGGAAAGAGCTTCCTTTCGCGCCTATGAATTCCAATTTCGGCATCCTGCCGGACGCCGGGGGAAGAGGGAAGACCGGGCGCAGGGAAGCCAAAGCAAAAGCGGCTGTTGAAGCCATGGACAGATTCGGAGAAAGCCTGAAATGAAAAAGTTTTTGTTGGCGCTGGCTATCGCTGTTTTTATCACTCCGGTTTTTGCGGAGGGGATAGCGGTGCAGACCAGAGTGGCAAGAGGAGACTACGCAAGCGCGGAGGACGCTCTCCGGGCCGCAAGGCTCAAGGCGGAAACGGACGTCCTTGATACCCTCGCCGCCTATCTGGACGTGCCTTCCGGGGATTTTACGGCGACAAGCTCTGTGGAACGCTTCAGAGAAGCAGGAGGCTTTTTGACGGCGCGGGTCAGCGTAGAGACCGATCTTGAAGCCATGTGGGAAAAGTCGGAAAAAACTCCCCCTCTTCCGGTGTTCGTGGTGATGGACGCCTATTTTGAGGGAAAAGCGGATACCCGGGAGATAGGCCTTTCCGTATTTCTGCAGCGGCTGGTAAGAGACCTGGACATAGCGCGCCCCGAGTTATATCTGCCGGCGGTTAAAAACGTGGCTCTCGATTCGGAGCGGAACAGGATAATCATGGAAACAGCCAGGAAGAAGGGCGTTTATTTCGTGCTGTTCGCTTCTCTGGCGGTCTCTTCGGAATCCGTGGTCACCGACAATGAAAAAAGGTCGAAGGCGGTGCTGGGCTGCCGGCTGAAAAGCAGCGTCACCGGCAAGACCCTTTGGAGCACGAGTCCGGCCGTACGGGCGGATTATGTCCTCACGGAGGGCAATATGTTCGAACGGAGCGCCGGAAACGTGTGCGACATTTTTTATGAACAAAGCATAGCCGCCATAAAAAAGGCTATGACGGAAGCATTTCTTACGGAAAAATACTACGAGACGAGGTCAAAGAAATGAAAAAACTTATCATCTTCTGGGCAGTTGTTTTGCTGTCTGTTCCCGTTCTGGGCCAGGAGCTGGCCCGGAAGTATCTGGATACCAGGATCACCCTGACCGAAGCCGCTGTCGCTATGCCGGAATTGTGCAAAGCGCTTTCGGAAGCGTCCGGGGCAACCATCATCCCCGACGAGGACTGGCGTGTGAAGGAGCGGCAGATGACGATCTACTGCCATGACGCTTTGCTTCCCCACGTGATGTATTCCATCGTTGACGTCACCAGGTTCATGTGGAACGTAAAGGACGAGAACACCTACGTTCTCACCTACAGGGCTGATACGGACAGGCTCATAGGCGAAACCCAGAGAAAAGGCGAGGCAGCCAAGGCGGACAGGGGCGCCGCCCTGGTGGAGAATTCCATGCGGCATCAGGGCGAAGATATGAACTCTTTGCGCAAAAACAATCCCGCCGCGTATCTGATGAAGTCCACCGGTCTGGGAGACGCTATCGGAAAAAGCCTGAAGGCTTCGCCTCAGCTTTTCAAAAGCGCAGCCTCGGGTGAAAAGCGGGTCTTTTCGGGGGACGAGATCTCGCCGGAGACCCTTTCCGGCATAGACGAGCTCAACAGCCTTATCCTGGAACTGGCCAACGACGTCTGCAGCGCGAGAAACGTCCGGGTCCCGGGGGTTCTTTCCGACACTCTTTCCAAGCCTGTTTCCCGGGGGAACGTGGAGATCGAAGTGAACGGCGACATACCCATCGGCCGGGACCGCAAGATCACCAGCGAACAGATAAATACCGTGTGTTCGGGTTATGCCGTAGTGCGCACCGACGGGGTGATCACCGGCGTTCTCCCTATAGTGAACACAAATTCGGAGATCACCAAAAACCTGGCAGAGGTGGCGCTGGACCTTATCGAAAATCCCGGAAAAAGCTTTGACGAGGTTTTTGCCGGGCTGGACGTGAACGCTTTCATGGGAGCCATAGGCAGGGATCTGATGTCGGTAAACAACGTTTATAAA
>JAGDAG010000134.1 GCA_017959625.1 Abditibacteriota bacterium
CCTGCTGCTGGCCTCCTTTACCCTGTCCGGGGACTCCGGAGACCGGCTGGACCGGCGCTTCGGCTACAGAGAGTATGAGATCAAAGGCAGGGACCTGCTCCTCAACGGCAAAAAGATAGTCCTGAAGGGAGACTCCTGGCACTTCATGGGCATCCCTCAGATGACCCGCCGCTATCCCTGGGCCTGGTACACCGCCATCAAGGCCGCCAACGGCAACGCCGTGCGGCTCCACGCCCAGCCCTCCCCCGAATGCTACATGGATATGGCGGACGAAATGGGCATAGCCGTGCTGGACGAAAGCGCTATCTGGGAGAGCCACTGCGCCTTCAACTTTTTTGAAGACGTGTTCTGGGAGAGAGCCCGGGACCACGTGAGAAGGCTGGTGCTGCGGGACCGCAACCATCCCTCGGTGTTCGGCTGGTCCATAGAGAACGAGGTCTCCGCCGGCATGGGCGTGGCGGGGCATACCGAAGAGGAAAGGGCCATGGTGTTCGGAAAATGCGGCGATCTGTATGATATCTGCCGCAGCCTTGACCCCTCCCGGGTGTGGGTGTCCGGAGACGGCTGCGAGGACCTGGGGGGCCTGCTCCCGGTGAATATGCTCCACTACGGCGGCGGGGACTACTACAAAAACATAGCCGCCAAAAACAAGCCCTGGGGCGTAGGGGAATGCACCGCCGCCTATTACGGCACTCCCAAAGAGCTTTCCAGGTGGAACGGCGACCGCGCCTACGAGAGCATGCTGGGCAGGATGGAAGCCCTGGCCTACGAAAGCTGGGAGAACCTGGCTCTGGACCAGAGGGCCAACGGCGCCTCCTATATGTGCGTTTTCAACCTGGCCTGGTACGCCCTGCAGCCCCTGCCCCTGGGCCTGGCGGACACAAGCAAAGCCCCCGGCCCCAAGGACGGCATTTTCTTTGACAGGCAGAAGGAAGGCGGGATCGGCGTCCAGCCGGAACGGCTGGGGCCCTACACCTCCACCTTCAACCCGGGCTACGACCCTTCCCTGCCCCTCTATAAGGAATGGCCCATGTTCGAAGCCATAAAGGACGCCTTCGAGCCGGCGGGAGCCAAAAAGGGCAAGTGGTCCAAAAAGCCTGAGGAAAAAGTGAAGTACAAATACCCCAAGCCCTGGATAGACAAGGTCTGCTATGCAGGAGACAAGAGCGGCAAGCTGTATTCCGTGCTGAGGCTCGCCGGCTGGGACCTCTCCGGCGGAGACGGCGCCCGGATGCTGATGATAGACGGCTCGGGACTTGACCAAAGCAATATAGGAGAGATACAGAAAAAGGCTGACGCCTTTACCAAGGCCGGGAAGATAGTCTTCGTGTGGGGCGTCTCCAAGGACAACGCTCCCCTGGTAAGCCGCATCGCCGGTGCCCAAGTGGCCTGCGCGGAGCGCCGCGCCACCAGCATGGTGAGCAGGTATATCCCCAACAGCGTCCTGTATTTTACCGAATCCTCCAACAAGGAGATCATGAACTGCGGCATAGGCGGGGAGATCCTCGGTAAAGGCAACCGCATCATCGACCCCTGCAACGCCGAATGGGACGCCTGGAACTACCGGGGCGAGAACGTGAAGACCGCCGCCGTGTTCCGCACGGAGCAGGAAGCGAAGCCCGACGCCGCGGCGCTGGTATCGGTGCCCCGGAGCAAGGGCAAGGTGCTGGTTTGCTCCATAGACTATATGGCGCCCAGCAAGGACAAGATACTCCTCTATTCCGAGCTGGCGGCCTTCCTGGGGGTCAAAAACACTCCGGTGAAGACGGACGACAGCGCCGCCGTTTCGGCTCTGGGAGACCTGCAGCGCCTGAAGCAGAGCCCCCTCTATGACGCCGCCGATTTCAACGAAGCCAACGAAAAGGACTTTGTGGGGATGTCCGAAAACGTGGACACGGCAGGCTGGAGCGAAAAGGCCGTCAACGAAAAACAGCTGTTTGATTTTGACGGCACAAAACACACGGACAAGGCCGTATATCTTTCCATGTGGATGTATTCCCCCAAGGCTCTGGACGAGCTGCTGGCGGACCCCAACGTGCCGAAGATCACCTTCTCCGGCGGCTCCGACGACGGCCTGCAGGTCTTCGTCAACGGCCAGAAGGTATTTGAGGACAACAGGATACACCCCTGCCAGGCCAACCAGTTCTCCACGGGCCCCCTGCCCATCCGCAAGGGCTGGAACCAGATCATCTTCAAGGTGAGCCAGCACGACGGACAGTGGCAGTTCATGGGAGGCTTCAACTGCACCGACATGGACTACTGGTCCACGGTGGTCTGTTCCCCGGACAGGGGAGAATAGGCGGAGAGACCGAACGCCGGCGCTCTTTGCCCGCCCCGGAACTATAAATCCGGATCACGGAACAGGGCCCCGCACCGGGCTGCCCCTGCTCCGTGATCTGTCTTGTGAAAAGTATGAAGATCCTTATTTTTACCGCGTTATTGTTTGTCATGGTATCCGGCCTGCAGGCCGGAGTGCGTTTCAAAGGGGAATACGCCCCCGACAAAGGCGTTTTTGAGCCTTCGTCCGGCATCCGGGAGATGTGTCTCAACGGCGCCTGGCAGTTTGCGGGATCTCCGGACGTCAAAACAGACCTCAGCGGGCTTCAGCCGGAGGATACGCCCATATCCGTCCCGTCGCCCTGGAACG
>JAGDAG010000135.1 GCA_017959625.1 Abditibacteriota bacterium
CGCGCCAAGACCAAAGACGGAGACTTTACCGCAAAATGCAAAGTGACCGTGAAATGACGGGCAGCCTTTTTGCACGCCCCGCCGGCGTTTTTGCCGGCGGGGCATTTATTGAAAAAAGAGCGCATTTGATTAATCGGCAAAAAAAGTATATAATAACATTAAAGGCGCCGCCTTTCACCGGAAGGCGCATACGGAGATATCGACATGAAAAAACTATTTACCGCTATAATCATCATTCTTCTGGCCGGGGCTCTGCGGGCCCAGGAATTATCTCCCCTGAACCCGGACTACGTGAACAGGCTTCTCTTTGGCGAGCCGCCCGTCAAAACAGCGGCGGGAGGCCACAGGGTCACAGGCTACACGCCTCCGGAATTCGATTCCTGGACCCTGCCGGAGGATACCGGCCTGAAACACGGCATCCTGCCGGAAGCCTACGACCTGCGGGACGAGAAGAGGGTCCCGCCCGTCCGCAACCAGGACCCCTACGGGATATGCTGGGCCTTCGGCGCCGTGGGCAGCCTGGAAGGCTGGTATATGACGCTGCATCCCAACAGCAGCATCGAGTATTCCACCTTCAACCTGGTCCGCTGGTGCAGCGACATATTCGGCTCCACCCTCGATTCCGGCGGCAACAACACCAAAGCCACAGCATATTTCGCCATGCTGGAGGGCCCGGTGCTTGCGGAAGACGACCCTTTCATCCAGGGTCTGCCCGCAGACAGCGTTCCCCCCGCCCCTGAGCGGCCTGCAACTGTGAGAGGCTTCATCACCCAGGCGGAATACGTCCCCGTCGGAGGCTTCAACGGCTCTGACTCCCTTGTTGACGGAACGTCTCTCAGATCCATGCACCTGGACTACATCAAGCAGCTCGTTATAGACAAGGGGATAGTGGATTTTGCCATTTATTACGATGACAGGTATCTGAGAAAATCCTCCGACGGCGGCAGCGCCTATTATTACCGCGGTACAGAGGAGACCAACCACGTGGTCTCCATCATCGGCTGGGACGACAACTACGACTGCCACAATTTCCGCAACGTCCCCGTCGGCAACGGAGCCTGGCTGGCCAGAAACTCCTGGGGGACCGGCTGGGGCGACGGCGGCTATTTCTGGGTGTCCTACTACGACAAAAGCGCCCGGAATTACTGCAAATTCACCCATACCCTTGACACCACCTTATACAACAGGATATATTTCAAGGAAAAGAAGGGCCTTACCCAGGGAGCGCGCGACTGCATCTGGGGCAAATCAGTATTCTGTCCGGACCATTCCGGGATACTTGTGGACGCCGCTACCTACGTGCTGGCCGGGGGGAGAGACGTGACCTGCTATGTGACCGTAAACGGAGACCGGAAGCCCGCCGTCACAAAGCATATCGACTATCCGGGCTACTATCTGTTCAGGTCCAATGCGCAATACGCCGTAGGCGACACGGTAGAGATCTGCTTCAAATATGATTCCCGGGCAGAAGAGGATGTGACTTACGTCCCCTTGTGCAACGACGTCTCCTATTGCTCCTCCGGCAGCTTTATCTCCGCCGACGGCGAAAAATGGGACGACACCCTGACTATATTCGACGACCCTTACGCCGTATGTATCAAGGCATATTGCAAAAACACGGACCGGGTGAGGGGGATATCTCTGGACAGAACGTCTCTGACGCTGGAGATGGGCGATACTGCGTCACTGAAGGCCACGGTGGCCCCTTCGGACGCCGCCGACAAGTCCGTGGAATGGTCCTCGGACGATACCTCCGTGGCCGGGGTATCCGGAGACGGGCTGGTGAAGGCGGTAAACCCGGGGACCGCAGTCATCACCGCCAAGACAGTTGACGGCGGCTTCACCGCCAAATGCAAGGTGACCGTCACCCGGACAGTCCCCGTAACAGGGGTTTCCCTCGACGTCTCCAAAATCACCCTCTGCGTTGGGGATACCCGGACCCTCAGGGCCACAGTATCGCCCGCGGACGCCACCAATCAGCAGGTCCGCTGGATGAGCAGCAATACGGAAGTTGCCACGGTGGACAAAAACGGCGCGGTCACCGCCGTGGGCGAAGGCGAGGCCACGGTGAAAACCAAGACCGTTGACGGCGGCTTCACCGCCAATTGCAAGGTGACCGTCACAAAGCCCGTGGCCGTGACCGGAGTCACCCTGGACGCCGAGCTTATCGAATTGTTCGTGGGAGAAAGCCGCCTTCTCACCGCCACGGTACTCCCCGAAAACGCCGCGGATAAGGGAGTCACATGGTCCTGTAATTACACCGACATAGCGGAGGTGGCCCGGGGCCTTGTGACCGCCAAGAAAAGCGGCATAGCCGAGATCACCGCCAAGACCGATGACGGAGGCTTCACCGCCAAATGCTACGTTCTGGTGTCGGATCCCGTCCCCGTGACCGGGATCACCCTGGACAAGGAGACCCTGACCCTTTACGAAGGAGAGACCAAGGCCCTCACCGCCACGGTGCTCCCCGAAAACGCCGCAAATAAAAACGTTTTCTGGTCCTCCGGCAACAGCTCCGCAGCCACAGTATCCCGCGAGGGCGGGGTGACCGGCGTAAAAGCCGGCTCCGCCGTTATTACCGCCGAGACCGCGGACGGCGGCTTTACCGCTACCTGCAAGGTGACGGTCAAGAAAAAGCAGGTCCCCGTAACTGGGATCCGGCTGAACACGGATTTTCTCAAGCTGGAAAAAGGCGCCACCGGGACGCTGCTCGCCAGAATAGTCCCCTCCGACGCCACCGTCAAGGCCCTCACCTGGTCCACCGACGACAAGGCCATAGCCACCGTGTCCTCCAAGGGCGTGGTAACGGCGGTCGGCCCCGGCACCACCAAGGTGCGGGTGAAGACCCGGGACGGCGGCTTTACCGCCAAATGCAAGGTGAGAGTGGTCATCTCCGCCACGGGAGTAGAGCTGGACAAAACCACGCTTAAGCTCAGGCCGGGAAACACTTACACCCTGAAAGCCAATGTGCTGCCGGCGGACGCCACCAATAAAGAGGTCACATGGATGACCTACGATCCCTCCGTGGCCGTCGTGGATTCAAACGGCTGCGTAAAGGCCGTGGGCGTAGGCGAGACCCGCATAAGAGTGAAGACCCGGGACGGCGGCTTCAAGGCCAAGTGCAAGGTGAAGGTGGCGGTCCCGGTCACCGGCATAGCTCTCAATAAGCTGTCGGTCACAGTGAACAAGGGATCCTCCGTCACTCTGAAGGCCACGGTATCGCCCTCCGACGCCACGGACAAGACCGTCACCTGGATAAGCTACGACACCGCCATAGCCACGGTGGACGGAAACGGAAGAGTCAAGGGGATAAAGCCCGGCTCCACCACCGTCCGGGCCAAGACCAAAGACGGCGGCTATACCGCCAAGTGCAAGGTGACCGTGAAATAACGGCATAAACTCAGCGCCATAAAAGACAAGCCCCGCCGAAGCATTTCGGCGGGGCCTTTCGTATATATCGAAACAAGAGTCCGGGCGTCAGTCCTCCGGGCTGCAGACGGACAGTATGGTCCCGCCCCCGACCACTGTGTCGCCGTCATACAGCACCACGGCCTGCCCTTTTGCGATGGCGCGCTGAGGTTCGTCGAATACCACCTTCACCGCGCCTTCCCCGGCGGGATAAACGGTAGCGGGCTGCTCCTGCTGCCTGTATCTGGTTTTGGCTTTGCACCTTACGGGCTCCTTTATCCCGCCGACGGATATCCAGTTCATATCCTTTGCCAAAAGGGCGCTGTGATACAGATATTTCTCCGGGCCCACGGTGACGGTATTTTGCTGCATATCCTTGTCCACCACGTATATGGGCTCCCCCGCCGCTATCCCCAGGCCCTTCCGCTGACCTATAGTGTAGCGCACTGCTCCGCGATGGGTCCCCAGCGTCTTTCCGGAAACGTCCAGAAAAACGCCCCCGGGATATTTTTTGCCGGTGTATTCCTCCATAAATCCGGCGTAATCGCCGTTCTGCACAAAGCAGATGTCCTGGCTGTCGCGTTTTTTTGAATTCGGAAAGCCCTGCCTTTCCGCAAGCGCCCTCACTTCTTTCTTGGTAAGCTCACCCAAAGGGAATATTATCCGGGAGAGCTGCTCCTGGCTCAGCCTGTACAAATAGTAGCTCTGGTCCTTGGAGGCGTCCAGTCCCTTGCGCAAAAGATATCTTCCGGAGGCCGCGTCGTATTCCGTTCTGGCGTAATGGCCGCTGACTATATACCGAAAGCCGGCGCCGGAAGCGTAGGAAAGCAGCCTGTCGAACTTCATGTATTTGTTGCAGTCTATACAGGGGTTCGGGGTGCCTCCTTCTTCATACACTTTTATGAAGCTTTCAACTATCTGTTTCCTGAACACGTCGGAAAGATCCACCGTTTCAAAGGGGATCCCAAGCAGAAGCGCCGCGTTGCGGGCGTCGTCGATATCCTGCTGCGAGCCGCAGGAGCCGGAGCTGCGGTAAAGCCGCATGGTGACTCCCATACAGCGGTAGCCGGCCTCCTTCATAAGATACGCCGCCACGGTGGAATCCACCCCCCCGCTCATGGCTATCACGGCGCTTTTTTCCCGGTTGGTCATATCCACCCTCCGTCGCTTTTTCTGTCCTGGCCGGTGATGCGGCGGACGTATATGGGATCGAATATCTCTTTTTTCATGGCTGCGCCTTAAGTATGTCCTTTTCCGGGGCCGGCGTTTCCGCCTTTTCAAAACCGATATGGTCGCCCCTGCTTACAGCGACCCTGTAGCCAGCCCGCTCTATCCGTTCGGTCAGGCAGCGGATGCATTCCGCCGCTTCTTCGCCGGTGCATATCTTGTTGTCATACAAAAGGTATTTGGCCCGGACGCTTTTCGGCGACAGGTTGGGCATCATCAAGTTCGCCCGGCCTCAAGCCCCTTTTCGCGCCCCAGAGGGTCCAGAGTCCCCAGGGCGGTGGTAGCGGGCAGCAGGACCTCCGGCAGAAGCAGGCGGATAACGGAAAGCAGACGCAGGGTGGTTTTCACCGATCCGGGCTCATACCCGGCGAACGGGGTGTCCCGGTGGGGGATAAAGGGACCTATACCCACCATCTCGGGCCTGAGACTCTGTATAAAGCGCAGATCGGCAACAAGGTGTTCCGCAGTCTGGCCGGGAGAACCCGTCATCATGCCGCAGCCCACCTGGAAACCTATGTCGCGCAGATCCAAAAGGCACTGCCTTCAGCGTTCAAAGGACATCTCACCGGGATGCAGAGATCCGTAGTGGTCTTTTGACGCGGTTTCGTGGCGCAGCAGATATCTGTCGGCTCCGGCATCGTAAAACCTTTGAAAGCTCTCTTTTTCACGTTCGCCCACAGACAGGGTGACGGCGCAGCCGGGATGCTGTTTTTTTATGCCCTCTACAATCGAAACTATCCTGTCGTCGGTAAAATACGGGTCCTCGCCTCCCTGCAGCACAAAGGTGCGGAAGCCCAGCCCGTACCCCTCGGCGCAGCAGGAAAGAATATCCTCTTTTCCGAGCCGGTATCTGCGGGCGTTTTTGTTGCTTCTGCGTATGCCGCAATAATAGCAATCGTTTTTGCAGTAGTTTGTAAACTCTATAAGGCCCCGCAGATAAACGTCCTTTCCGTAAACCCGTTCTCTTGCCTCTCTTGCCTTTGCTGCCAGATACCCGTCAAGGGCGGGATCACCGCATTGCAAAAGAAAAACAAACTCTTCGTCGGACAGGTCCCTGTCCCGGGCGAGCCTGTCCGCCGTTTCGGCATAAACGCCGTCCGGTTTCGTTTCCGTCATATATTTCTGCCTCCCATTATAAAATATGCCGTTCCGAAAGGAACGGCACAAACTGATAAGGGTATTTTTTTCAATGCCGCCTTTCAGTCAGGGCTTTCCTTTGTGTCAGGCACATTTTATATTATAGCATATCCCGAAGGAGAAAGCCACAGTCCCGAAGAAAAGCCAAAGACTTCCGGAAGACAGAAACACCGTTCCTCCGGCAAAACGGCGCCGCGCCGAAACCGTTACGCCGCAGATATCTTCTGCCGGATATTGCGCAAATACGCCTCCGGATGCTATACTATAATAAATACATTACTGCGGAGAAAACAAATGATACGACTATTCCTTCTTGCGGCGCTTGCCCTGCTTTGCTGCGCCGCCTGGGGC
>JAGDAG010000136.1 GCA_017959625.1 Abditibacteriota bacterium
AGGTATTCCCCTCTATCTCCGCGATCCTGTCGGCCGCAGAGCCGTAGTCGGTGACGCAGCCCATGGGGCCCGCGGGACTGCTTATCAGCAGATCGTCATGGTCCGAAACGACGGCGGCGCCGCCGGAGCGGCAGCCCAGCAGCCAGGAGGGCCGGTAGGGCAGCTGCCCGTGAAGGCGCAGGCAGGTGCTGCAGCCGTAAAGGGCTATCTTTACATCACAGTCGCCCAGAGCGTCTGCCAGAAGCCCGGGCTTTGCCGAAGGGTTGATGCTTTTTTCGGTGTCCGTGAGCCTTGCCGCCCCCGGGTTGATCAGGGCCCCGGGGGGGACGTTCCTGCGTTTCGTTCTGGTATAGAGGCCGCGGAGAGCCTGCCCAAATACGCGATCGGTCTCCTCCGCGATGCAGCCGTTCAGATAATAGGGATTGTCCGCCAGGGCCGATAAGGTCTGGGGAGGATACCTTAGAAAGTGTTCAAAGGGAGCCAGCCTGCTGCTTTCGGGATATATGGAGGTCCTGCTGCCGGAGGCAATGGTGGCCGCCACGTTCTGAAAACAGGTCTTTCCCGCCGTGCGGCTGTTCATAAGCCCCACGGCCGATCTGTTTTTAAGATCCGCAAGATCCGGGTAATTCGCCCTGTTCAGGACCCCCAGCGGGGTGTTCCTGAAGGTCACCAGCACGTAGGTCATATCCCCGGCCGGTTCCCCGAAGGCCGGCAGCGCCGTCAGCAGGGCCAGCAGAAAGAGCAGCCTAAGCTTCATGGCTTTCGCCGCCTTCCGCGGGCTTCGCGGACTCTTCTGCCACCAGCCTGAGAGAGGCTATGGCGCATTCCAGCATGCCGTCGTCGGGCTCCCGGGTGGTGATGCGCTGCATAAGGAGACCCGGCGAAAGAAAGACCCGGGTAAAGACCGAATCGGGATACTTTGCGGAAAGCTTGATTATTTCGTAGGAGATGCCCGCAACAAGGGGCAGCGCCAGCATTTTCAGGCCGAAGCGGAGAAGCTTGTTTTCGTTGGGCACGAAACAGAAAACTATTATAGTCACTGCTATGACTATAAGGATAAAGCTTGTGCCGCAGCGGGTGTGTATCCTGGAATACGGCCGCACCTTTTCGGGGGTGAGCTCCGCTCCCGCCTCGAAGGCGTTGATGGTTTTGTGCTCCGCTCCGTGATAGGAAAATATCCTTTTCACGTCCGGCATGAAGGATATCCCGTAAACGTACAAAAAGAATATCAGCAGTTTGAAAAAGCCTTCTATAAGGGAAAACGCCCATTTGTTTGACGAGGGGATATGCAAAACCGTATTGGTCAGAAAGCCGCTGAGGTAAATGGGCACCAGCATAAACAGCGCTACGGCCACGGCCATCCCCACAAAAGCGGAAGCGCCTATCAGGATCCCGTTGACTTTGCTGCCTGCGGATTCCAGCTGTTTTTTGTCCTTTTCCTGTTCCTTGCGGAGTTTGGCCGCTTTCTTCTCTTCTTTCGGGGAAAGGGGGGCCTCCGGATCGCCGGCTTCGGCCAATCTGGCTTCCAGCTTTCTGTTGTCTTCCTCCAGCTGGTCGGTCATGGCTATATCGCTGGACCAGAAAAGGCTTTTCATCCCCAGCATCATGCTGTCCACAAGGGCCGCTATGCCTCTCAGAAAGGGCGCCTGCAGCCTGCTGAATACGCCGGTGTAGCTTTCCACGGGTTCGAGAGTTGAGGTGATTTCCCCGTTTGCCCGGCGGCAGGCTATGGCAAAATGGGTCTTTCCCCTCATCATGACCCCTTCTATGACTGCCTGGCCTCCGTAGGCCGGCCGTTTGTTTTCTGCTTCTGACAAAATGCTTCTCCTTTTGTTAGATACTCATATATATTATACCATAAAGCAGATAAAAACGTGCCCTGCGGGAGCCGCAGGCTTCTTTGTATGACCGCAATAAAAAAGGGGCCCGGGGGCCCCTCTTGTTATCCGCGCCTATTTGGGAAGTCCGTAAATATTGTTGTGTTCCTCCACCTTGGCTTTTACAACGCTTCTCTGGATCTTTTTGCCGCTCTTTATGATGTTGTCGGCAAATATCAATGCGGTGGCCGTTCCTCCCATCTTTTCGGGGGCTCCGGCGTCCTGGAAGCGGCAGGAGCTTATGATGGCGTTCCCGCCCTTGATCTCCACGGAGGCGTTGTCCCGGTTCCAGTTCACAAAGTTGCAGTTCTGCAGCGTGAGCTCTCCGCCTTCCATGACCACGTTGTTTTTGCAGGGGCCCCAGAAGGAGCAGTTCTGGAACATCACCGCGCCCTTGTTGCTGTCTTTTATGCGTACCATCACGGGGTCCTCCTTGAACATGGCTACGAACTGCCCGTTGGTGATAAGCACGCCCAGACCGCTGGCGGCGTCCACCTGAACGGACGTATTGCAGCCGTCTGCCGCGGCCCCCATCAGCTGTCCGTTGGTGGTGCCGTGGCCGTTGTCGATAAAGCGGTAGCCTATGGCGTAGCCGTAGGCAAAGGTGTTAAGCACGTAGTGCCAGTCGCTTTTGCCCAGAATAAAGCCTTCGCCCTGAGTGAGCTGGAAGTCCCACAGGTCGCCCTTCATGGAATACCAGGGGTTCCAGTGTATGTTTTCCCAGCGGCCTATGTCGTAGATCTCGTCGGTGAATATGCCTCTGCGGAGGGGCTGGCCGGAAATGTTGCGGACCAGCTGCCGTTCGTTCTGGGATGCGTCTATGCCGTTGTAGGAGTTCAGCAGCTCGCAGTCCAGCAGGGCGGGGTTCTTGCCTCTCATAGCCACGGTCCAGGGATATGCCGCGGGCACCTTTTCCGTTTCCTGGTAGGGGTAATAGAACACGAAGCCCTGAACGGTGCAGTTGGTGTTCATCAGGATAAAGGGCTCGCCCTTCTCGTTGCCTCTGTTTTCCGTGGGCATAAGGGTGGAGCCGCCTTCGGTAGGCAGGGGGAGCCCCGCGTCGCGGATGCCGTTATTGGCAGGAACGGAAGCTCTGGTGCCTTTGAGAGTGACGCCTACGGGCATAGTGAGGTGCCCTTTGAACAGATAGTTGCCGTTGTCCACCACCACGGTTCCGTATAGGGCCTTTCCGGCGTCGTCGAGAGCCTTCTGGAAGGCCTGGGTGTTGTCTGTTTTGCCGTCGCCTACGGCGCCGTAATCCTTCACGTTGAACTCAACGGCCATTGCCGCCGCTGCAAGCAGTGACAGGGCCAGGACCGCCGCAAATAGTTTCAGCTTCATTGGTATCTCCTTGTTTTTATTTATACGATATCATTATAGCATATCCCGGCCCCGTTTTCTGATAAAAACGGGGCTTATGCGGGATTTTTATTTCAGGATGACGTTGTCCTTCTCCACTATCCGGGCGCCGGAGGAGCCGTCTATCACCCGGTCCGTTTTCAGGATATTGTCCTTGAATATGAGGGCTTTTGCGTCCCCGCCTATCTTTACGGCCTGCCCCTTATGCTGGAACCTGCAGCCTGTGACTATAACGTCTCCGCCGCATATTTCCAGGGAAGGAGTGTCAAGGCCGTGGCAGTCGTAGTCCACAAAGTTGCAGTTGCTGAAGGTGAAGCTTCCCGCCTTTATCCTGGCGTTGGAGTCGCAGGGGCCCCAGAAGGCGCAGTTCTCGAACATGGCTACGCCGCCCTCGTTGCCTTCTCCCGCTTCCACCATCACCGGGTCCTTTCCGAACATGGCGACGAATTCGCCGTTGGTGAACAGGAGCCCCATGGGGTTGCATTGTTCGATATATACCGATCTGTTGCAGCCGTCCGCGCCCAGGCCCAGGAAATTCCCGTTGCAGGTGCCCGTTTCGGTTTTTATGAATTTGTAGCCGATCTTATAGCCGTAGCAGAAGCAGTTGATCACGTAGTGCCAGTCGCTTCTTCCCAGAATGAACGCTTCTCCGTTTTCCAGCTGCCAGTTATACAGCGTTTTCTCTACGCTGTACCAGGGGTTGAAGTGTATGTTCTCCCAGCGGCCTATGTCGTATATGGCGTCGGTAAAGATCCCCCGGCGGAGGGGCTGTCCGGAGATGTTGCGCACCAGGTGCCTTTCGTTGCGGGTGGCGTCTATGCCGTTGTAGGGGTTCAGCAGCTCGCAGTCCAGCAGGGCGGGGTTCTTGCCCCTCATGGCCACGGTCCAGGGATAGGGGACCGGGATATCGTCGTGTTCCTGCTCCGGATAGTAAAAAACAAAGCCCTTTACGGTGGCGTTGGTGTTTAAAGTTATAAAGGGTTTCCCGTTTTCGTCTCCGCGGCCGGCCGTCGGCATAAGGCAGGAGCCTCCGTCCGTAGGCTTCGGCAGGCCCTTGTCCCTGAGGCCGTTGCTGGCGGGGACGGAAGCCCTGGTCCCCTGAAGAGTCACGCCTTCGGGAACCGTAAGGGAGCCTTTGAAAAGATAGTTGCCGTTTCCGACAGTGACAACGCCGTAGCCCGCTTCTCCGGCGGCGTCAAGCGCCTTCTGAAAGGCTTCGGTACAATCCGCGGCCCCGTCGCCGGCGGCCCCGTAGTCCTCGGGACGGAATTCGGCCGCTTCGGCTTTGCGGCGCAGCGCTGCGGAAAGGGCGAGTATGAGTGTGACGAGAGATAATAAATACATTTTTTCACCTTGTTCGGGGGGCGTCTGCCCCGGATTAATATCATTATAGCATATTCCGGCGGCATGTTCAAACAAAAAAACCGGCGGCGCAGGGCAAAAAAAACTGCCGGATGTCTGTAAACTTGCTTTTTTTTACGTTTTCCTTTATAATTTAAATGAATATTGGTACAGGAGAATGGCATGCATAAACCTATAAAAATGCTTATAGCGGCCGTTGCCGCAGTCTTGTTCCTCCCCTGTCTGCTTTTTGCATACGACGTGGGAGCGGACGACGTGCTGCGCATAGCCGTTGTCGGAATGAATGATATCTCCGGGACTTACAGAGTGTCTCCCGGCGGGACTATATCCGTCCCCATGGCGGGAGAGCTGGCAGTGGCCGGCAAGTCCCTCGGCGATATCAAGGCCGAGCTTACGGAAAAGCTTTCGGCGCGCCTGGTGAACCCAGAGGTCTACGTCAACATCGAGACGCCCACCAACAACAACGTTTTCGTTATCGGCCCCTTTGCCAAGGGCGGAGCCTATGACATAAAGAAGGGCATGGGCCTTGCGGAAGTGGTGGCTATGGCCGCTTCGGTGGACAAGCTTGACGAGTATCAGAGCGTCAACGACGTTTATGTGGAAGTGAAGTCCACGGACGGTTCGGTATTCAAGACCAAATACAACGACGTGCTGTCCAGCGATTACGTGATGAAAGCCGGCGACGTCGTAAGGATCGATATGGAGAATGCCATCAACGTCAACGTGCTGGGGTCCGTAAGGCTTCCGGGTTTCAAGAGGCTTGCAGGCAATACCGGCAACCTGGTCACCGCAATAGCGGCTTCGGGCGGTTTCGGCGAAAACGCCAATTTTGCCCAGGTCAAGGTTTATTCTCCCGACGGGACCGAGAAAACGGTGGATTTCACCAAAATAGTTATGGCAGCCGGCGATTCCAGGCTGGAAAAGATAGTACTTGAGGACAATTCCACCATCGTTGTTCCCGAATACAATATGGGCATTACCGTGGTGGGCTGGGTCAAGAAGCCCGGCTTCTTTAAGATCAGGGCCGGGGAGACCTACAGGCTTACCGAAGCCATCGCCATGGCCGGCGGCGGCGTGGAGAATATGGCCCGCTACAACAATATCGCGGTCATAGGCCCCAAGGGCACAGAAGAAGACACCAAGGTATACAACTACAACAATTACGTAAAGCTTCAGGATATGACCCAGAACCCCGTGATAAAGCCGGGGGACGTCGTCTTTGTTCCCTGTACCAGGTCCATCGACTGGAAGACGGTCATTTCCGCTTTGAGCAGTGTCGTCCGCGTAGTTTCCGACGTTCATGACATCGGAGAGTAAAGGAAGGTATCATAATGAGTAACGAACCGTCAACAGACAAAAAATACGAAGATAATATATTAGTCAATTCCAAGGCTGACGAATTTGTTTTCACCGATTTCTGGGATATCTTCCTGAGGCGCTGGCCGGTAGTAGTCATTTTTCTTGTCGCCTTTGTGGTTTTGGGCATCTACAGAGTCGGCCGCCAGCCTGTGAAATACGAAAGCGTGTGTAAGGTGGTCATGAAGGCCCAGTCCAGAGGCTCCACCTACGACCTGTCCATGCTCAGCAATCTGCAGGCCCTTACCGGAGGAAAATCCATTTCCGCCAACATAGAGGCCATAAAGGATTACGGCAACTTCAAGGCCGCCTTTGAGAAGCTCAGCGATAAGGAAAAGCAGAAGGGTTTCAATTCCCTTACCTGCCCTCCCAATCTTGCTTCTGTGGAGAACGCCACCGACGCGGATTACGTTATCATCAAGGTCAAATGCCTGGATCCCGAGATAGCGGCCAAGACGGCAAACAATATCGCGA
>JAGDAG010000137.1 GCA_017959625.1 Abditibacteriota bacterium
CGCTGTGCGTTCCCGTTGGCACCGGCTGCGGCAGCGTTTTCCTCGTGGACGGCGCCCCGGCAGAAAACGGCTTCCCGGGAGTACCGGAAAACGGCTATATCTACCCGGCGCCCTTTCTTGACGGCTGTATAGACGACCATATCTCAAAAAGGGGGCTTATGGGCCTGTCCCGGCAGATTTTGGGGCGCCCTTTAGAGGGCAGGGAGCTGGCGGAGGCTGCCTTCAGGGGAGACCCGGGGGCCCGCAGGGTGTGGAACATATTCGGCGAAAGGCTTCGGGACGCTCTTTCCGGGTATCTTATGCCGGGAGGCTTTGCTCCCTCCGTCCTCTGCCTCGGCGGCGGGGTCATGAAGTCTGCTCCGCTTTTTATCGGCCCCCTTGAGAGGCTTTGCGATTCTCTCGGTATCAGGCTGACAGTGGAAACGGACACTCCGCAGATGATCCTGAAAGGCCTGACGCGGATCTGAGGCGTGAGGCTGCCGCGCCCATATATATGCTATAATATTATTATAATGCCGAAAAAGCAGGTTTTTATATGAAGGAATATCAAACGCAATACAAACAGTATCTGTTGGAAAACGTGGTCCCTTTTTGGGAGAAGCACTGCCCCGACCGGGAATACGGGGGCTACTTCACCTGTCTCGACAGGGACGGCTCGGTTTACGACACGGAAAAATATATGTGGATGCAGTGGCGCATCGTGTGGATGTTCGCCGAGCTCTACAACAAGGTGGAGCGCCGGCAGGAATGGCTGGACGAGGCCCTGCAGGGCTTCCGGTTCCTCACACGGCACGGCAAGGACCCGCAGGGCCGCTACTATTTTTCCCTGAACAGGGAAGGGGTCCCGGCCATGGCGCCCTACAACGCCTTTTCGGACTGCTTCGCGGTGATGGGGGCGGCGGCTCTCTTCAGGGCAACGGGGTCGGAGGAAGCCCGCAGGGAGGCCCTTTCGGCCTATGAGTGCTACTCCGGCAGGGAAAGCCGGCCCAAGGGGGAATGGACCAAGGAGCTGGAGGGCAAAAAGGAGTATATGAGCTTCGGCTTTTACATGATGCAGCTCAACCTGCTGTCCGTGCTGCAGGAAAATCTGGGCTCGGACAATTCCCGGGAGCTTGCCCGTCTGCGAAGGTTCGTGCTGGACACCTTTTACAGCCCGTCGCACGGGGTGGTGTTCGAGAACATGCCCCGCGAGGGCGGCCCCGACCTCTCGTCCATGGCCGGCCGCCACACCAACCCGGGCCACGCCCTGGAGGCCATGTGGTTCATCATGTCCTCCGCCCGCAGGGCGGGGGAGGAGGAGACAGTTCGGCAGGCGGCGGACATAGTCCTTGCGGAGCTGGACTACGGCATGGATCGGGAAGACGGCGGCATATACTATTTTCTGGACTATCTCCGGAAACCCCACGTGGAGCTCCAGTGGGATATGAAGCTCTGGTGGGTGCACTGCGAGGCCCTTATCGCCGCGTTCCTGGCGTATGAGTACACCGGCGACAGCCGTTTCCGGGACCGGTTCGCGGAGCTGCATGAGTGGACATGGAAGCGGTTCCCCGACCCGGAATACGGGGAATGGTTCGGTTATCTCGACCGGCGGGGGGAAGTGAACAACACCCTTAAGGGCGGCAAATGGAAGACCTTCTTCCACCTGCCCCGCATGCTGCAGACGATAGGCTGCTTCGGAGAAGACCGGTGAGCCGGTATACCGACTATGCCGACGTCTTTCTCGGCTGCGATGAAATAGACCTGCCGGAGCCCCTGGGCGTGGCCGCCCGGTGGCGCTTTATCAAGGGGCTCTGCGGCAACACCCATCCAGGGGCGGCGCTGCCCTTCGGACGACTGAGCTGCTGCGCATACAGCGGCGCCTATTCCGCCGGCTACGGCCGCAATATGCCCAATACGGGAGAGAAGATACGCAAGCTGTATGACCGCAACAAATTTATCGGCTTTTCCCATTTCCACCACAGCGGCACCGGCTATATAGGCCTTTTTTACAACTATTTTGTCACGAGCCCTTTTTACGGGGGCATAGGGGAGGCCTTTATTCCTTCGGATATGCCTGAGGAAAGGGCCCGGCCCGGCTATTATTCCTGCCGCTCGTCAAGAGGGGCGTTCTGCGAATGCTCCGTGACGGACCGGCTGGCGTTTCACCGGTATTCCTTTGACAGGCCCGGGGGCCGGGTGGCGGTGGACGTATCCCACAACGGCCTTGCCCGGGAGACCGGGGCCTTCCATCTGCCGGAGGACGCGGAGATGCATATCCTCGGCAGGGCCTGCGCCCTGGTGTCCGTGGTCCAGGAAGGGGTCCGGCTCTGGGCGCGGATAGAGTGCCGCGGAGCCTCCCGCTGCCGCCTGTGGCAGGGGAACCGTGAAGGAGCCTTTGAGTTCGACCCCCAAACTCCCTTCGGCGTGGTGTTTGATATAGAGGGTCAGCGGGCCGAGGTGGCCATGAGCATCTCCGCCTGCCGGGGATCTTTGGCGGAGCCCTCGGGAGGGCTTGACCTTGCGGCGGCGGAAGCGGACGCGCGCTGGAACGACGCTCTGGGGCGGATAGAGGTCCTGGGAGAAGAGAAGGACAGGCGTATCTTTTATTCCAACCTGTACCACTCTCTGGTGAAGCCCGTTTTCTGGACCGGCGAGGATATGCTGGGCCTGGGAAAGGGGCCTCTCGTGGGAGAACTGGCCACCATGTGGGACGTTTACAAAACGGAGCTGCCCCTGCTGTTCACCCTGTTTGAAGACGTTCGCAAGGGGGTTATGGAGACCTTTATGGCCTGCGAGAGACGCCTGGGCGGCTTTCCCCACTGTCTGCTGATGTCCGGCAACACGGCCATAGAGGACAAGCAGGCGCGGTGCCTGGCGGAGCACAGCATAGCGGACGCCTTTTACCGCAGCGGGGCCGGAAGCGATATCGACGGCATCCCACTGGGGGACATCCTGGCCGCCTGCGACAGGGATATGCGCCGTCCCGGGCGGGAGGACTTTTTCCTGCAGGGCGCGTGCCACCGGGCCACCCATACCCTGGATATGGCGGAGGCCGCGGGCTGCGTTTCTGCCCTGGCCGAGGCGGCGGGGGAGGCGGTTCTTGCGGACAGATACGCCGCTTTGGCGCGGAATTGGAAAAACGCCTTCGGCCCGGACGGCCTCATGAGGGCGGACAGCGAATACTACGAGGGCAACCGTTATTCCTATTCCTTCCGCCTGATGCGGGATATGCCCGGGCGCATAGCCCTCTGCGGCAGGGAACGGTTTGAGGAGTATCTGGACTCCTTTTTCGGCTTCTCGAAGGGGAGCCCGAAGGACCGCTTTCAGGGCTTCAACAACGAAACGGATATGGAGGCCCCCTGAGCCTACCACTGTATCGGCAGGTATGACAAGCTCTTCCGGATCCTGGACGCCTCTCTGGACTGTATGTTCGCGGAGGGGCGGGGCGGCATCCCCGGCAACAACGATTCCGGGGGCCTCAGCGCTACCTATATCTGGAACGCCCTTGGGCTTTTCCCGGTAACGGGGCAGGATCTGCTGCTCCTCGGCAAATGCCGTTTTGAGAGCGCCGTTC
>JAGDAG010000138.1 GCA_017959625.1 Abditibacteriota bacterium
CACAGCAAAACACGCCCACGGCCTTTTATACGGCCCCTCCCATTTGCCCTGCGCCGACGCAGTCGGCTTATAATGTAACGGGCAAACGGGCCCCACCGTGGATCTCAAAGCGCAAACGGCCTGAATGCTTACGCATTCGTCGTATTGCCGTTTGCGCAGAGATGACGCCGTGGGGGCTGTTCCGGGAAGACGGAGTGAGGGCAACTTCTATGACAGGGAGATCTCTTACCGGTTCGCCAAAAGGCGAACCGCCGAGATGACACGATCAGCCAAGACATCCGCCGGGATGACGCGGCGCGGGCTTGGCGCTGCGCTCCTTCGCTTCGGCGCTATGCGCCGTTCGTATTGCGAAGTCGGCGGGATGACCCGGAGCGCTATTGAGCGTTTCCGGCTGAAGGGACCGGAACGCAAAAAAAACGCCGGAGCGGGTCTTTCCGCTCCGGCGTTTCGGCCGGTTTTATTTCTCCGCCAGGGGCATCTCGGTCATCCTGAGCTTGGCGCAGCCGTAGGGGACAAGAACTGTCTCCCGGGCTTCGCCCAGGGGCTTTCTGCTCCGGGGAATGGCGTTGGCGTGGCCGTATTTGGACCCCCAGTCGATGGGAGCCATCTCCGCTTTGATCCAGCACGCCGGCCTGTCCCCGAAGGGGTATTCGTCCATGGGGCCTTCGCAATATTCGAACTTTTTGCCGGCAAAGGCCATGTTCCAGGGGGAGGCGGGCCTCAGCTCCCAGTCGCAGTACGGAAACTTCCGCTCTACCCCGCCCCGCTCATATTCCAGCCTGCGTTTTGCCGCTTTGACCGGAAGGGAATACAGCAGGGGGCCGTACCACAGGGCGTTGAGCCCTTCCGGGCGCTTCCTGAGGTCGAATTCATAGTCAAAGTCCACCGTGAGCTTCAGGAGGTGGCTGCGCTTGTCAAAGGCCATCCAGCCCCCGCCGCAGTTCTCGCGCTCCAGGTCGTATTCGTTTTGCTTCATGTCCCCGAAGTCCACTTCGCCGTTTAAGACCTCGTTGCCTTTCACCCGCACCTTTTTTGCCCAGGCGGGGATGCGGAGCTTCACTTTGCACCGGGCGTCCCCTTCCGCCACTATGACGAACTGCTTCCGGAAGGGATACCAGCCATAGACCCGCACCGCGAGGCTTTTGCCCCCGTGCTCCGTTTCCGCCTCGGAGGGGGCGAAGCCCGTTATCACGAGCCCCTCCCCGTCCTTCATGATGCAGGAGGCGGCGTATTTGGGGAAGGCCTGATTGAAGTTGGCGGTGCAGCAGCCGTAGCCCGGCTCCAGGCCGAAGACGCCGCTTTCCCCGCCGTTGGTATAGAACACGTTCCCGGCGTTCTCCGGCACGATGCAGGCTATCTGGTTAGGCTGCTGGTCGTACTGGTGGGTCCACATGTCCGCGCTTATGGTGGCGGGCAGGGAGTTGAAGGCCAGCCGTTCCAGGGCGTCTCCCCACTCCGAGGAGCCGCTGACGCTCTGCAACACCTCATAGGAATACATGGCCTCCGCTATGCTGCACAGCTCGGCCCCGTGGATGGGGCTGGTGCCCGCCAGGCATTCGTCTCCGGAGAAATGCCCCGGCGCCTGGCCGTGATACTTCATGAGATAAAAGAGGGCCTTCTCCGCCGCCGCGTCCGGATCGGAGCCGTCGAACAGGCTGTAAAGGGCCCCCGCCTTCAGGCTCATGGCCAGGTTCACCACGTGGGTCTCAAAGGTCCACTTCGGCACGGGGCCCGTGTGGCTGAAGCTGTCGAACCAGGCCCCGTAGTCGTGGCCCTGCTCCTTGAGGAGCCGCGCCAGGTTTTCCCATTTGCGGGAGGGCTTTCTCTCCATGATCCACTTCACCGCTATGAGGCCCTCGAACCAGCGGAATTTGCCCCAGCCCGCCAGGGGATGCCTTTTGATATGCTTTGCCAGGCAGCCCAGGGCCTTTTCCATAGCCGGCTCGATCCTTGCGTCCCCTGTGCAGCCGTGCCACACTGTAAGCACCTTCAGCACCAGCAGATACGCCCACATATCGTAGGAGGCCCGCTCCTTTTGGCCGCAGGGGCATATCCAGCCGTCGGGCTGCTGCCCTTTCAGAATGGCGTCTATATACCTTTTGGCGGTCTTTTTCAGCTCTTCATCCTCCAGCAGGAATGCCAGGGGTATAAAGCCGTCCAGCCAGTAAGGCACCCTTTCCCAGCCGTCCTTGTCACCCCCTATCCATTTGCTGTCCCGGACGTCGGGCCAGATCCTGTGCAGGTTGCCGCTGAGCCCCCGGGCCTGGAGCTCCAGCTGCCGCCGGAGCCACCCGTGAGGCCTGATGCGGGCGGGGGAAATAAACTCGAATCTTGCTTTGCGCATCATGCTCCCGTCCTATTTGGCTTTGGAAATAATGATCTTGTCAATATATACTTCGGCTCCGCCGCAGCTGTGGAGATACAGGCCGCAGCCTCTGCTCTGCCAGATCTTCCTTTCGCCCAGGTCTATCTTGCAGTAATCCCCGGAGAGCTCCGAGGCCTTGACGAAGCGGCTGAAGATGGTGCCTCCCGCAAAGGGATCCCACAGCTCCACCTGCAGGGCGTCGTCCCCCTTGCCCGCCTTTTTCAGGCGGCACACGGCGGTGAGCTTTATGCCCGGCGCCCCCTTCTCCTTCAGCTCGTTCACCAGATGGGTGAGGTCTCTCACCATGCACCTCTTGCCGTCGGAGGGCAGGCACACGGCGGCCTTGCCTCCGGAGGACTTGGGATCCCGGCGCAGGGCGCTGAGGGTCCCCTCCTCTCTCAGGATAAAGTCGCCGGCCTCAACGGCAAAGCCGCCCCTTTCCTTTTTGAAGGGGATCACCGGGGCGTAGGGGGAGATGTCTATGGACCGGCTCTCCGAATAAAAGGCGTTGTCCGTCTTTTTGGCGTGTTCAAAGACGGCTTTCACGTATTCCTTCTCGTCGCTTATGGGCAGATATCCGCTTTCCGCCACCGCCTTTTTGGTCTCCTCGTCCGCTGTGAACCAGCCGGTCTGGAAGAAGAAAAGCTCGTTTTCGATGCGATCCCTGTAAACCCCTTCCGAAGCGTCCAGAGCCAGCCGGAACAGCCGGAAGAAGTATATCATCTCCTCGGTGTTCATCCAGCTTACGTCGTTCATATAGGTGGAGAGGAATACGTTCCGGCTGCGTATGAGCCTTTCGCAGCCGCATATCACCTCGTAGAGATATTTCCAGCAGGGGCCGTAGTAGCTCCGCATAAAGTCTCTTATCACCGCATCGTCGTCGATATCCGGATCCCACAGCAGGTGCGCCAGGAGGTAGTTCTTCAGCGCGTTGAAGGCCGGGGCCGTATTGAAGCAGTCCCCCTGCTCGAACACGGCGCAGGCGTGGTGCTTGCGGAAGGTCTGCACGTCCGGCTTCAGAGAGTGGAAGTTGGGGTGGATTATATAGTAATTGTTGAAGTTCACCGTATAGTTCCAGATGAACAGGTTTTTGGCTGTCTTTCCCCAGGCCTCCAGGTTTTTGTAGAAATCCCCGTTCACGGTCTGCTGGTCCGCATAGGGGAATATGCGGCAGTTTTTGATCACCCTGTAGGGTTTGTTTTTGCTCTTTTCCTCTATGGGCTCCACGAAGTTGTTCTCTATGTCGCAGAGGCGGATGATCACGTTGTCCGCGGGCTTGATATTCGCGGGAGCCGGCACGGTGTACTGATAGGCGAAGGTCTCCAGCAGCACGTCCGGATATTTGTCCTTCACTTTATCGTAGATGTAGTTCAGGGCGTGGATAAGGATCCCCGACTCAGAGCCGTATTTTTCCACCAGGGCCCGGCACTTTTCGCACCGGCAGGGAGACTCGTTGTCGTTCTGGGTGATGCTGATCATCTGGGGGTCCTTGCGCTTGTCCAGCTCACGGAGCACGTTGGCCGCCACCTGGTCCAGCATCTCCGTATTGGAGAGGCAGGGCTGGGTGGGCACCCGTTTGCCGTCTATCTCCGCGTACCATTCGGGATGGGCTTCAAAATAGTCCTCCTTCCGGAGAAGCATACGGCCGAAGGTGTGGGCAAAGCCGATGAGCTCGCAGTGCCCCCCCCACTCCTCCGGGATAAAGTTGTTGTGGCCGTTGAGCTTCAGCTTCACGGCGTAGCGCGGGTTGGCCATATTCATCTTGTAATAGGCTTCCCGGGAGAAGAAATCGGGCTTCTTCACCTTTTTGATATTCCCCGGCAGGGTGATATCCCTGTTTTCCGGCACGGTCTCCGCCTCCGCCGTCAGGAAACGGACCCCCAGATATTCCTCCAGGAAGGTATAGACGGCGTAGAGTGTCCCCCGGGGGCGGTCCCCCGCCAGGATGAGGTATTTGGCGCCGGTCTTTATCAGGATGCCGTCCCGCTTCAGGCTGTCCCAGTCAAACTTCGGCACAAGGGCCTTGACGGCCTTGGTCTGCCCCACGAAGATATTCACTCCCTCCGAGGGTTTGGAGGACACCCTGAAATCGGCGCCGGAGATCTTTTTCAGATAAAGGGCCAGCTCCCGGGCGGCGTTCTTTTCGGGCTCTGTGGCGTCCCGCCCCGCCACTATCTTCACGTCGGTCTTTCCGTTTTTCGTGAGCCTGAGAGCAAAGGCTCTCGCAGATAAAAGCATAAGCAAAAGAATAAATATATAAAGCATAGATCACCTCTTGTCAGGGTTTTTCAAAAACAAATATCAGCCGGTCTATATACAC
>JAGDAG010000139.1 GCA_017959625.1 Abditibacteriota bacterium
ATGGTCGCCGTCTTCTATCTTTTTTATGAGCCGCGGCTTGTGGTAAACCCCTCCCCCCGCAAGGACGCAGTAGCCTGCGGCCACGTTGAGGATGGTAGTGCTCGCGTGCTGGCCGAAGCTCACCGACCACAGATCTCTTCTGCCCCATCTTGAAGGAGGCGTCCAGATGCCCGGCGATGCGTTCCCTATCTCCGTCGACGCCTTTTTTGTGAGGCCGAATTTTTCAAAATAGTCGTAAAGCACCGGCCCCGACAGCCTTTCTCCGCAATAGGACGCCCCCAGGTTGCAGGATTCCTGAAGAATGATCCGCGGCGTCACGGCGCCGTGCCCGTGGGCATACTTGCCGGCATGAAGGTCGCATTTGAGAGGCGCTTCGTTCCCGAGATATCTGAAGCCGTTGCAGGAACCCACCACCTCATCGGGCCCGAGCCCCTCGTTTATGGCTGCGGCGACAGTGAACGCTTTCATGGTGGAACCCGGCTCGTAAGCGCTTACCGCGGCAAGGTTCTGGTTAAGGACTGCGTTGTACCGCCTGCGGTTGTTGGGATCCCAGAAAGGATAATTCGCCATGGCAAGTATCTCTCCGTTGTGAGGATCCATGACCACGGCCATGGCTCTTTCCGGCGTGAATCTTTCCGCCACCTTCTTCAGGGCAAATTCCGCAATAGACTGTATATCTCTGTCGATGGTAAGAGTGATGCTCCAGCCGTCCTGCTTGGGATGCATCTTTCTCTCGGTATCCGCAACGGGCTTTCCGTCCCAGAACACGTTGGCTTCCATATATCCGTCGGAACCTTTGAGCTCTTTATCGTAAAACTGTTCGATGCCGCCGCGCAGCGTTTCCATACGCATCTGTTTTGTGGCGTTGGGATCGGAATTCACCGCATCGTATTCGTAGGTGGTGGAGCCTATCACCCCCGCGCCCAGCTCTTTTTCGGGATATTCGCGTATGGTGCGCAGCTCGGGATTGATGCCTCTGATCTGCAGATCCTTCACCCTGTTGTATATATCCATGGAACCGTGCTCCACCACGTAACAGGTGTTCGTGGGGCAGTTCCGGATCTTTTCCCTTACCACGGCTTCAGGCTTTCCGAGAGCGCCTGCAAGGAGCCCCATGGCTTCGTCTTCGGTATAAACGATGATATCCTCTTTGTTGACGTCGCTGGTTACGAGCAATCTCATAACCAGCTGCTTCAAAAAGCCCATGTGGCTCCCGTCGGAATCGTATTTATCTCTTTTCTCAACTCTTCCGGGAGTCTTTTTTCCTGCCTCCCTGAGCATTTCCTCCACGATCTTTTGCGAAGGCTTGTCCTGTTTCTGCAGTTTTTCCGCTATATCGCAAATCACGGAACGGGCGATATACTTATCGCCGCTCAGTATTCTGTCGGAGTATTTTTTTGCTATTTCCGCGGCAGCCTTCTTTGCCGTGTCGCTGTCCGAGAGGATGGCCTCCGGCCCTATCCGTCTGACGTCGGAAACTATCATATCGGCATTGCTGCCGGAAAGAACGGCTTTTTCGGCGTCCCTTATGCGGATGGCCCTGATCATTTTTCTGGCGGCAACATCGTCCAGAAGGATCTTGTCCGCCTTTTTGTTATACCCTATCCATGCGGAATCTTCGTTCTTTACAAGAGGATAACCGTTACGGTCGTAAATAACGCCCCGTTCGGCTTTGTACCGGAAGGATCTGGTTTTTCTTGCTTCCTCCTGCCTGAAATGCCCCGCGTCGAAAATACTGAGCGCAACGGCTCTCAGGATGATGAGGACTATCCACAGGCAAAGGACGACTGCAACGCATCCGAAGCGCCGCAGGTTAATGCTTCTCATGTGCAGCCTCCGCAGCTGCAACTGCTCCGTTGGCGGCGCCCGTCCCGTTGGCGTCTATCCTGATCTCATAGGGATTCGTATTAGTCATGCCCAGCGCTGCGGCAAACTGCATGACCGTTTTTCTGGAATTCGCCTCGTTGAGATCGGCATTGAGATCGGCGATATTTTTTTCGCATATCCTTATATTTCTGCGGGTGGCATCCACTTCTCTGTGGATGCGCTGAGTCATACTGATGGTTATGGAATACAACAGACCTGTCAGAACGAACATCGCGACGATAGCCGCCACCATCAGGGGCATCCGGTCCCGGAGCCTTCTTTTTACCGAGGCTCTTTCCGTATCCTGCTCCGGCCGGCTGCCATGCTCGCTGCGGACGGCTTCGGCAGACTGGCGGCGCAGCCCGTCGTCACCGGAATAAGAAACTGCTTTTGCCCTGCTCGCGGCGGTCCTGCGGACGCCTGCGCCGCGGCCTCCCTTCAGCCATTTGTTATCCAGGGCTTCGGGGACCTCCCGGACCTTTCTGACGGTGGTTCCGTCTGTGTTGTAATAATCCGTCGTTTCTTTGGCAAACCTCATTTCACGGACATGGTTTGCATAATGTCTGTTTTCTTTATCCATCATGACTCCTGACAAGGGGTGTAAAAAAAATATTTCAAATCTTAACTGCGCTCCGGAGCTTTGCGCTTCTGGAACGGGGGTTCGCCGTTATCTCCTTTTGGGAAGGGACGACGGGCTTTTTGTATTTGACACAAAGCACCTTTTCCGGGCCGCATACGCAGAACGGAACGTCCGGCGGGCAAATGCATTTGCCCGAATAGTGCCGAAATATCCTTTTCACTATCCTGTCTTCAAGACTGTGAAAGGATATCACCGATATTATGCCTCCGGGCGCCAGGATGCCGATGCTGTCTTCAAGAGCTTTTTCTATATGCTCAAGCTCATGGTTCACGGCTATCCTCAGAGCCTGAAAGGTTTTGGTGGCGGGGTGGATCTTTTTTCCCTTATAGGCAAAAGCCGCAGCCTTTTCTATGATCCCCGCCAGCTGCAGAGTGCTTTCTATGGGCGCTTCTTTTCGCGACCGGCATATTGCTCCGGCAATGACCCGGGACAGGCGTTCTTCTCCGTATCTGAATATGACGCCGGCCAGTTCTTCCTCGGAGAGATTATTGACGTACCACGCGCAGGGCCTGTCTCCGGAGGACGCCCCGGACATACGCATATCCAGGTATTCGTCCCTCTGAAAAGAGAAACCCCGGCAGGCGTCCAGCTGATGCCCCGAAACTCCCAGATCAAAAAGGATCTTGTCCGGAACGGCGCCAAGTGTCTCCAGTATTTGCTTCATTTCATCGAAATTGGCGTTGACAAGAAGCTTGTTGGACGCAAAGGCAAGGCGCTTTTCACACTCTTCCAGAGCGTCGGGATCTCTGTCGAAGCCTATCAGGCGTCCTTCCGGGATCCTTTTCAGTATCTCCCCGGAATGCCCTCCGCCTCCCAGAGTGGCGTCCACCACGATATCCGAAGGCTTCAGTTCCAGCGAAGAGACCGCTTCATCGAGCAAAACACTTTCGTGATAATCACTCATCGGAGCGCATAGCGCCGAACAGCTTGCCAGCAGCCTCTGTGACAGCCTCGGGCGTTTCGCTGACGGCTTCATATTTGTCAAGCTCGGAGGGGCTCCATATCTCCACGTAGTCTCCGGCGCCTATCAAAAGAGCCGTTTTGTCGATCTTGGCATACATACGCTGCTCGGAGGTGAGAGACACCCGGTAATTGTTTTTGTCTTCTTCGGGCGCCAGCACGGTCATACCCGAAAAGATCTGGCGCCGCAGCGTCCTCACGGCGGGATCGAACATACCCCTCAGGGAGCCTCCGGCCATCCCGGCAAGTTCTTTTTCTATTTTTTCCTCCATAACGGAGGTGACCATCCAGAGGCAGCCGATCCCTTTCAGGACGACGCAGCTGTGGCCCAATTCATTTTTCAGACTTGCGGGCAGATAAAACCTGCCGGCGGAATCGATCTTTACGTTATAGGTTCCTGTCAGTTGTCCCACTGTTTTTACTCCGCATTCGGTATATTATCATGCAAACCCAACCGATTTGCACCAAATCATTCGCTTTTAACGGCAAAAAGGCTTAAAAAACACCATTTTACACCATACACACTTTAATTTTAAAACATATCGGTTCTTATGTCAAGAAAAACAAAAAAAAATATGTTTTTTTTTCGGGCGGCAGCCTTGCGGGGGCCGGCTTCCGGCCCGGAGGGGGAAAGCAATCTTCAAAAAAAGGCTTATTTAAGGTATAATATAAGTGTATCAAAAACAGAGTTTTCCGAAAAAAGGAGCTACCATATGAAAAAGCTTACAGAGCTTTGCGCGGAAGGAAGGACGCTTATTGGAGAAGGCGCCATGGGGACGATGCTCAGCGCTGCCGGGCTTGCCGGGAAATGCCCCGAGGCAGGGTGCCTTGACGCGCCGGAAAAAGTGAAGGCCATAGCAGAAGCGTATATAGAGGCCGGCAGCCTTCTCGTCACCACCAACACCTTCGGCGGGACTACCATAAAGCTGGGAGAATGCGGGCCCGAATATGCGGAAAAGGCCGACGAGATAAACACCGCAGCGGTAAAGCTTGCCAAAGAGGCGGCGGGCGGCAAGGCTCTCGTGGGGGGCGATATAGGCTCCACCGGCCATCTGGCTAAAGAAGAATACGGCGACATCCCGCAGGACGATATGTATGCAGCCTTTTCAAGACAGGCTAAGACACTGGCTCTGGCGGGAGCCGATTACATAATCATCGAGACCATGACAAGCATAATGGAAGCCCAGGCCGCCATAAAGGCAGCAAAGGAAACTGGGCTCCCCGTAATATGCACCTTTGCCTTTGACCTCAACAAAAAAGGACAGTTCCGCACCTTTATGGGCGTGGGCCCCGAAACGGCGGCAGAGATATCCCTGGAAGCCGGAGCGGATATAGTGGGCGCAAACTGCGGAAAAGACACCACCATAGAGCATATGGCGGAAATCGCCCGTATCATAAGAGAGCTTACGGACAAACCGATATTGATCAATTCAAACGCCGGGGCCCCCATTCTTAAGGACGGAGCCATCACTTATATCGAGACTCCCGAAAAAATGGCAGAAAGCGTGCCCGCTCTTATCGAAGCCGGGGCGAATATAATCGGCGGCTGCTGCGGCACGACTCCCGCCCACATAAAGGCAATGGCAAAGGCGGCGGAAGCCTTTTGGGCCGGCCGCTGAATACCGACCGCAGTTATAGTTCTATAAAAAGAGACACGCAAAATCAGGCCTGCCGGCAAGCGGCAGGCCTGATCGTTTGTCACAAACCGGGCTACTCCTCCCTGACCCGTTTTCCCGATATGTGCTCGGGAACAAGGGCAAACATCAGCATGGCGTCTCCGTACGCCTCTGTTTCCCTCTCGATCCAGGCTTCGTCCCGGGTAAATTTCCGGCTCAGCCTCCGGACCATATCAAGAGCCTTTGCTTTGTCTGAGATCATTTCCACCCTGCCGAAGATGATCACCGACTTTATCTCAAGGGCCCACTCCCCTTCTCTTCTGACGCCCCGGTCATAAACGCAGAAAGAGGCCTTGTTGTTTTTCAATAACGAATCGGTCCTGTGGCCCGTTTTACCGCTGTGAAAATACAGCTTGCCGTCTTCCTCGCAATAATAGTGGTTCATAGGCATACCGTAAGGATAGCCGTTGTCTCCGATAACGGAAAGCACTCCCCGTTTTTCTTCTTTTAATATCCGCGCGCATTCCTCCGGCAAAAGGGCTTGCTTTTCTCTTTTAAGCTTTCGAAACATTTTTACTTCCTTTTTCCGTAAAAAAGAGGGGCTCTTATTGTGTAAAAGAGCCCGTAAATTTATTTCCTCTGCGGCGTCCTTATGACACTTTTCACGGTCTGCCCGGCAAAATGTCATCTGCCCGGGACAGCACGCCTGCTCCTTTTTCAGCATTCTTTTTGCCCAATATATCGGCAGGGACCTTTCCCCCCATTTTCCTGACGGCCTTCACGGCCTCTTCGGTATATCCGAAGGGATCGGAATCCTTTCCGGGAAAGCACCAAAAGGTCCAGGAGGAGCCATAGACATTTCTGACAAGGGTCTTTCCCCGGATATAATCCTTTTTGCGGCTTACCCGGCCCGTTGATACAGACTTGATATCCGAAAGGCAGTCATGCTCGTCCACAAACAGAGGCAGAGTGCGGCAGCCGTTGACCAGCACGTTCCTCACACCCTCCAGGACAGTTTCGTTCAGCGCACCGTTATCCATATAGTAACCGGCTCTGTAAAACCAGCCGCCGTTTCGCACCCAGTTCCAGAGCCCCCGGGCCCCTTCGCCGTATTTGCGTCGTCGGGAGGCGTCGGTCTCCAGCTGATTTGCCATAAGAGAGGCTTCCGCCTTGGCACCGTCAACGCTCCCCTGCTCCTGCTGGCAGAGACGGGCTATCTGAACGAGCTGTTCCTCGGTGAGATCGTACTTTGGAAAAACAGTCTTCTTCGCAAAATGATCCTTCCCGGCTGCCGGAAAACCTGCGGAGAGAAGGATCAGGACAAGAACAAGCAGTTGTTTCATTGTTTGCCTGATATCTGAAGGGGCTATTTTTTGATCAATTTCAGCCAGTCCCTGAGACACCCCGTATAAGTGGTGTTGTCTGTCTCCGGGCCAAAGCGGTTGGGCATATGTATCCAGCTTTCGTACACGAATTCATCCGGCACTATGCCGGCTATCCTTGCGGCGGAAAGATTATGCATCACTCCCCAATACCACTGCAGGGGCAGTTCCACTCCCAAAGGGTCAATAAGGGCCTTGTCTGCCGCCCAGTATATAAAGCTGAATTCTTTGTCCTTGGAGCGCACGTATTCGCATAGCGCTTTTATGTCCTGCCAGCTGCCGGACTTGGTCCCCGCTTCCACTGTGGACCACTCTATTTCTATCCTGAGAGCGTCGGGGCCCTTTATTCCCAGCTTTTTGCATTCCCGGTCCAGGGCGTCCACGGCGTATTTCAGCTCCTCCAGGCTCAGCCCGGGATAGGGTTCGATATCCACGTATCTTGCGCGGGGATATTCCCGCTTCATATTCTGCATAAACTTTGCGGTTTCGCGGCAGGCGTAGTTTATATACCTTTTCGGGTCTCCTGGTCCGGGGAAACCGGCAAAACGGGGTTTGCCTTCGGATATCTGGGATGGAATGACCACGCGTGCCGCATATACGGGTTCGTCAAAGGAAAAAACATCCACATTTTCCAGGCCGTTCTCCCTGAAACGCTTGTCCTGCTCCATATAATACCTGTATGCGGCAAGGCCCTCCAGGGGAGCCTTGGTCTGAACCCATTCGTAGCCCTTGACGACCGGCACTTCAAAATCCAGCTTCTTGCCCCATTCCTTCAGGCAGCGGAAAAACAGCCTTTGTTCCTCTGCAGGGTGATAAAGCTCCATGAGCCATGGCCAGTAGCCTATGGTATCCACTCCGGCGCGACTTTCCTTCCAGCCGTCGGGGTCGCCGATCATTTCTCTCAAATTTGCTCCGCCCTCGCGCCAGGGCTGGGGAAACATGACGACCTCGCCCCAGGCGGCAGCGCCAAAAACCAGCAACACTAAAACGAACACATATTTCACGGTGTCACTCCTGAAGAGTTTTGTAGTATGGACATATATCGGCGTAGGAGCCGTCCTTCTGCCGGAAGCCTCCGGGTATGATCCCCAGCTGAACGAAGCCCAGTTTTTCATACAGACGCCTGGCAGGAAGGTTGGCTGCCACAACGGCGTTAAACTGAAGCACCCGGAAACCAAGCGCCCTGGCCTGCAAAAGGCAGTCCTTCACCAGGGCTTCCCCTATATGCCTGCCCCTCATACTGCTGCTGACAGCGAAGCTGGCATTGCACAAATGGCCGCAGCGGCCCACGTTGTTGGGGTGCAGTATATACAGGCCGCATATATCTCCCCCCTCCTCCGCAACTCCGGTATGGCTCTGCTCAGAAAAAAAACGCCTTGCTCCGTCGGTATCAAGGAGTTCTTCCTGAGGAAAGGCTGCGCCTTCCTCCACGATTTCGTTCCATATCTGCGCCATGCGGGACAGATCCCCGGACCTGTAGGATCGTATTATCATGCTTTCTCCGCCGCTTTTTCGGCGCTTTTCAGAGTCTGCCAAAGCAGCATGGTTATGGTCATGGGGCCCACGCCGCCGGGAACGGGAGTTATCCAGGAGGCCCGTTTTGCCGCCTCGTCGAACTCTACGTCTCCCACGTCGTGATCTCTGCCTTCCACCTTGTTGTAGCCGGCGTCCACCACCACCGCGCCTTCTTTGATCCATTCGCCCCTGATGAACTCGGGCTTGCCCACGGCTGCTACCACTATATCCGCTTCGGAAATTATCTCCGGCAGATTTTCTGTACGGGAATGGCAAACGGTAACGGTAGCGTTGCGCTCCAGCAGAGCCAGCGCCGCCGGCTTGCCGAGAATGATGCTCCTGCCCACTACGACCGCCCGTTTGCCCTGTATGGGGATACCGTATCTTTCCAGCATGGTCACTATCCCGAGAGGCGTGCAGGAAACGAAATCGGCTTTTCCCAGCACCAGATTTCCCAGGGAGGCGCTGCTGATGCCATCCACGTCCTTTTCCGGAGACACCCGGGAAAGGATGGCAAGCTCGTCCAGATGCCTCGGCACGGGATGCTGCACCATGATGCCGTGAACGGAGGAGTCATTGTTGAGTTCGTCGATCCTGCTTTCGATCTCCCGCTGCCCCGCGTCATC
>JAGDAG010000140.1 GCA_017959625.1 Abditibacteriota bacterium
GCCGGGGAGAAAACAGGAACAGGGCTGTGTGGGAACCCGTAGAATGCCCTCCGGTCCCGGACAATTACCGCAGCTTTATCGATTCCGTAAAAAGCGCAAAACAGGGACGCCCCTCCTTTGCAGAGGGATACAAGGTGCAGAAATACGTGGACGCCGGCTTCAGGTCGGCGGAAACCAACGCCTATGTGACCATAGATTAAAAAAAGGGCGGCAGAAGCCGCCCTTTATTAGGAGTGTATCAAAATGAAAAACAATTTGACATAACCAGTATATCACAACAGGTCCCGTTTCCGCAAGCCGGAAACGGTTCAATAGATCCGGCGCAGTATGGCGAGCCTCCCGTCGGTCCACTCGCATTCCAGGCCGCCGCCGTTTTTGACCGAGTGGAACAAAAACTCTTCTCCTTCGCGGAGCTGCATGAATTCCCGTGAGAGGGCCATGAAGGTGCCTCCGTGAGCCACTACCGCCATAGTTTCGCCTGCCGCATCCTCCGCCGCCCGAAGAAAAGCGTCCCGGACCCGTTTTGCAAAAGCCGCGGGATCCTCGCCGCCGGGAAAAGGAAGCTCTCCCCCGGAGGCAAGCCATTTTTGATACCTCGGGTCTTCCGAAAGCTCCCGGTGGTTTTTGTTTTCGAATTCTCCGAAATCACACTCTTTCAGCCCTTCGTAAACGTGATATTCGCTCCCGTATATTATCTCTGCCGTCTGACGGCACCGGAGCATGGGAGAAACGGCGATCCATACCGCTTCGGGATAACTGCGGGACGCCAGGAGGGCTGCGCTTTCCGGCAGCAGGGGCTGGTCGGTGGACCCCAGATAACAACGGCGCAGATTGGATTCGGTGGCTCCGTGCCTGATAAGGATGATCTTCATAAACGACGCAAAAAAACGGCAGCGTTTTCACGCTGCCGTTTTCTTTTTTAATAATTGGTTTCCGAAGCCGGATCGCTTTCATCATCGCTGCTGATGACGTCGGCCAATTCGACTTCCTCGATCTCGATAATCGGTTCTTCGTACATAGTCTGTACTCCTTTTTGTATAATGCATTACATTATATAGTTTATCACAAAATCCGAAAAACGTCAAGTTTCCGGCTTTTTTTGAAAAAAACTGCCGAAAAGCTTCCGCAACCTTCGCTCAACGCGTTTTTTTTTGGTTCCGCCCTCTTTTTCCTCCGCTTATACAGACGCCGGCATTTAAAAAAAGTTCCCGACGTCCGTCGGGGCGCAGGCATTTTCCGGCAGGCGCGGCTCCTTTATACTTGCGGCGCTTTGTGGTATAATATATATTGTATAAAGCGTGTTTACAAATCAGAGGAGCACTTAATGGAAAAACCCTATGATTTCAGATCCATAGAAAAGGAAATGCAGGAAAAATGGCGCGAGGCTCAGGTATTTTTGACCGAAGACTCCACGGACAAGCCAAAGTTTTACGGAATGGACTTTTTCCCCTATCCTTCCGGCGCCGGCCTTTCCGTAGGCCACTGCAGAAACTATATCCCCACGGACGTTGTCTGCCGCTATAAGCGCATGAAAGGCTTCAACGTTCTGCACCCCATGGGCTGGGACGCCTTCGGCCTGCCCGCGGAGAACGAAGCCATCAAGAAGAAAAGCCATCCCAAAAAGACCGTGCCGGAATATATCCGGACCTACAAACGGCAGATGAACATGATAGGCATCGGCTACGACTGGTCCAGGGAGATCAACTCCTCCTCGCCGGAGTATTACAAGTGGACCCAGTGGATATTCCAGCTTCTGATGAAGAGAGGCCTGGCCTACAGGAGCATGTCTCCCGCCAACTGGTGCCCCTCCTGCAAGACGGTGCTGGCCAACGAAGAGGTAGTGGACGGCCTCTGCTGGCGCTGCGATACCCCCATCGAGAAAAAAGACCTGCCCCAGTGGTTTTTCAAGATAACCGATTACGCCGAAAGGCTCATAGACGATCTGGACACCATAGACTGGCCCAATTCCATCAAGCTCATGCAGAAGAACTGGATCGGCCGCAGCGACGGCGCCGAAGTGGTCTTCAAATCCGAGCAGGGAGACGACATAGTTATATACACCACCCGCCCGGACACCCTTTGGGGAGCCTCCTTTATGGTGCTGGCCCCGGAGCATCCTCTGGTGGAAAAGCTGGCGTCGGCGGACAAAAAGGAAGCCATAGCCGAATACAGGCGGCAGGCGGAACGTCAGAGCGCCATTGACCGGCAGAATACCGAAAAGGAAAAAACCGGCATCTTCATAGGCGCCTGCGCCATAAACCCGGTGAACGGCCGCAGGATACCCATCTGGATCTCCGACTACGTCATGATGGGCTACGGCACGGGAGCCATCATGGCAGTCCCCGCCCATGACGAAAGAGACTTCGAGTTCGCCCTGAAGTTCGGCATAGAGATGCTGCCGGTCATCAAACGCGCCGACGGCGTCAGCAAGTCCGTAGTGCCCGAAAACGCGGCGGGTGACGGCTTCGCCGAAGCTCTGGCCGATGCCAAAATATCCTTTGCCCGCAAAGACGGCAACTATCTCGTGACCCTGGACGCAGGGACCGCGGACAAATATATAGCCCTGGCGGAAAAATACCTTGCGGAAGGCGCCTTCGCTCCCGTGGCGGGGACCGTGTGGGGCGTAGTTTCGGCGGGGGCCTTTTACCCCTGGAACAGCTTTGAAGCCGGGCAGGCCATACTGGGCCTGCTGAAAACGGAGGCCCGCACCGTTATGGAATACTACAACGGTTTCGGTTTTCTGCGGGACGTGCTGCTCCACGTGGAGAAGAACAGCATCATCAACTCCGCTCCGGAGGTGGAAAAGTTCGGAGGCTCCGAGGCCAAGGACAAAACCATCGACTGGCTGGAGGAGAAGGGCCTGGGCAAACGGGCCAAGAACTTCAAGCTGCGGGACTGGCTCATCAGCCGCCAGCGTTATTGGGGCTGCCCTATTCCCGTGATACACTGCCCCCACTGCGGCGCGGTGCCCGTGCCGGAAGAGGATCTGCCCGTAGAGCTGCCCGACGTGGAAAACTACGAGCCTTCCGGCAGCGGCGAAAGCCCTCTGGCCAACATCGACAGCTGGGTCAACGTCAAGTGCCCCGTCTGCGGCGCCGACGCCAAGAGGGAGACCGACACCATGGGCGGCTTTGCCTGCTCCAGCTGGTATTTCCTGAGATACGTCTCCCCCCATCGGGACGACGTGCCCTTTGACAAGGACCTGGCGGCCTACTGGCTGCCGGTGGATCTCTACGTGGGCGGCGCCGAGCACGCCGTGATGCATCTGCTCTACGCCAGATTCTGGACCAAGGTCCTCTACGACGCCGGCCTGGTGCCCTTCAAGGAGCCCTTCCACTGCCTCAAGAACCAGGGCATGGTGCTTTCCAACACCCCCCACAAGGCCCTCACTCTGGAGGACGGCTCCAAAACCAAGGAGCTGGTGTCCATCTTCCCCGAGGAAGCGGCGTCCCTGCCTCCCGAGGAAGTCACCTACAAGTGGGTCAAGATGAGCAAATCCAAGAGGAACGTGGTGTCACCGGACGCCATGGCCGAGGAGTTCGGCGCCGATTCCCTGAGGATATACGAGCTGTTCGTAGCCCCCTTTGACGACGCCATCCAGTGGTCCAACGAGGGCATGATCGGGGCCAGCCGGTTCCTGAACAGGGTCTGGCGCATGATATACGGCTATATGGAACGCTACGACAAGGACTTCGCAAAGCATACGGACGGCCTTTCCCCCGAAGAAACGGCCCTGAGGCGCAAGCTCCACAAGACCATCGCCAAGGTGGACGCCGATATAGACGGCTTCAAGTTCAATACGGCTATCGCCGCCATCATGGAACTGGCCAACGATATGCAGGCCTTTTACGCTAAACTGGGCTCCGGCTCCAGCCCCGTATTCAGCGAATGCATATACGATCTGGTGCTGATGCTTGCCCCCATAACCCCCCACGCCGCCGACTGCATCTGGCAGGATCTGGGCTATGAAGGCTTCACCATCAACGCCGCCTTCCCCGTTTTCGATCCCGCAATAGCCAAAGACGACGAGAAGGAGATAGTCATCCAGATACTGGGCAAGGTGAAAGCCAAGGCCATGGTCCCGGCAGACGCCGACAAGGCCCACATGGAAGAGGTCGCCCTGGCCAACGAACGGATACAGAAAGAGCTGGCGGGGAAAACGGTGGTCAAGGTGATCACAGTCCCCGGCAAGCTGGTGAACATAGTGGCCAAATAACGCTTTTAGCGCCGGTACACAACAACGCCCGCCTGACTCAGGTCAGGCGGGCGTTTACGTTTGACTCGTTTATTTAACGGCTTCAAGAGGCTCGGTAAAGTCCAGCCCCAGGCTGGCGGCCACGTTTTTGTTGGTGCACTTATGCCCGTAAACGTTCAGGCCGAAGGCGAAGTCCGGATCCATGGCAACAGCCTTTTCCAGTCCGTTGTCCGCTATGAGCTTGCCGTAGCGGAAGGTGGTGTTGGCAAGAGCCACGGTAGAGGTATAGGGCACCGCTCCGGGCATATTGCCCACGCAGTAGTGAACTATACCCTTCTCGATAAATACGGGATTGTCATGGGTAGTGACTCTGGAGGTCTCGCAGCAGCCGCCCTGGTCGATGGCGATATCCACTATCACGGCGCCCTTCTTCATGATATCCAGATGCTCCCTGCGTATAAGCTTGGGAGTGGAGCCTCCGGGTATGAGCACGGAGCCTATCACCAGATCGGCCTCTGCCAGAGCCCGGGCGATATTGGCCTCGGTGCTGTAAAGAGTGGTCACGGAAGCGCCGAAGATATCCTCCAGATAGGCCAGCCTGTTGGGGTTGACCTCCAGAAGGGTGACCTGGGCGTCTATTCCCACGGCGGCCTTGGCCGCGTAGGTGCCGGCGATACCGCCCCCAATGATGACTATCTTGCCTCTTTCAACTCCGGGAACGCCTCCCAGAAGCACACCTCTGCCCCCGAATTCCCTTTCCAGATACTTGGCGCCTTCCTGAACGGAAAGGCGGCCCGCTATCTGGCTCATGGGCCTCAGGCAGGGCAGGTTGCCCATATTGTCCTTTATGGTCTCAAAAGCCACGGCCTTCACCCCCCTGTCCATAAGGGCGGCGGTGAGGCCGGGATTGGGAGCCAGGTGCAGATAGGTATAAAGGATCTGCCCGTCCTTCATATAGCTGTACTCGCAGGGCTCGGGCTCCTTTACCTTGACTACCATTTCGCACTTATCAAAAACCTCCGCCGGGGTCCCCAGTATCTCCGCTCCCGCGGAAACGTATTCCGCATCGGGGAAGCCCGCTCCCTCGCCGGCTTTTGTTTCCACATAGACCTTGTGCCCGGCCGCAGCGTATGCGGCAACGTTATCGGGGGTAAGCCCTACGCGGTATTCGTGGTTCTTAAGTTCTTTGGTCGTTCCGATGATCATTTTTTTCCTCTTATTCTAACTGCCGCAGAAGTATCTAATCCAGGATATTGTCCTGTATATGGACTATCTCTCCGTTATAAATATACACTCTGGGGACTCTTTCCCCGATTATGCAAACCGTCTCGTAGCCTATGGTGCCGCAGCGCGCCGCCAGTTCGTCCGCCGTCATGGCGGGAGGGGCGCCGAATACCGTGACCTCGTCTCCCGGGCGGAGCCCGTCAACGCCGGTAACGTCCAGCATGAACTGGTCCATGCACACCCGGCCTATGACCTTTGCCCTGACTCCCCCCGCCAGTATCTCGGTCCTGCCGGCGTTGCACCGCAAAAAGCCGTCGGCGTAGCC
>JAGDAG010000141.1 GCA_017959625.1 Abditibacteriota bacterium
CTTCGGCCAGGAGGAGACCATAAAACGGATATTTGCGGGAGAGAATTCCCGCAGAGGAGACGGAAAATGAAAAACGAAAACAACGCCCGGGGCCTGGAAAGCGTGTGCGCCGCTCTGGCGGAGATATGCGGGGCGCCGGCCCCCGCCTGCGCCGCGCCGCCGGCCGGGGAGCTCCTTGCTTTTGCGGCAAACAGGAGGGCGGACCGCCTGTTTATGTATGACCCGGACGCCCTGGGGGAATGGATAACGGACAAATATCCCTTTTTGTTTCCCGAAGCTTTCGAGTGCCCTTTCTCCCTGCCTCTTGCCTGCGTCATGCCCAGCGTGACCCCGGTGTGCTTCGCCACCCTTTATACGGGCGCTCTGCCGGAAAAGCACGGCATAAGGAGATACGAAAAGCCGGTGGTGAAAACAGAGTCGCTTTTTGACGCCTTTATAAAGGCGGGGAAACGCTGCGCCATAGTTGCGGAGACCGACTGCTCCATGAGCAGGCTGTGGCTGGAAAGGGATATGGACTACTATATATACGACGATATCGCCCGCGTGAACGCAAAGGCCTTTGAGCTTATCGCGGAGGACAGGCACGACTTTATAGCCGTATATAACGGCAATTACGACTCCGCGATGCATAAAAACGGCCCCGAAAGCGCCGCCGCTTTGGCGGAGGCCCGGGCAAACAGCCTGGCCTTCGGGGAAATGCGGGAGCTTATCAAAAGCCTGTGGAAGGGCCACGGCACCCTTTTGGGCTTTGCCATGGACCACGGCTGCCATGAGATAGACGGAGGCTGCGGCTCCCACGGCCTTGATATGCCCGAGGATATAAACATAGTCCACCGCTACGACTTTATAGAAAAGACGGAATAAAAAGAGGGGGCGCTTTTATGCGCCCCGCGTTATTTTTGTATCCGCGCCACCTGTTCGTTGTAGTCCCTCACTATGCCGAAGGCCGCCCCCAGCTGCGGCATTATCACGGGATGGGGCTTCGGGCGGACCTTGGGGTCCAGCAGCGCCGAGAAGTTTTCTATATCGGGCATCTCGTCGGTCCCTTCCAGGGTGAAGGCAAAATGCGAATGGGTGTAATCCAGGCCGTAGAGCCTGTATTTCACGCATATATCCGAAAGGGCCAGGGGCCTGTTTGCGCAATTGAAATATCCCGCGTTCTCCCCCCACATGACGGCGTCCTTATGCCCGTGGGAATCCAGATATCCCCGCAGGCGTTTCACCTCGTTTTCGTTTTCGCAGCCGGTATACTGCAGGCAGGCTCCCTGCCGCAGGGCTTCCTCCATGACCCACATGGAATCGCACATCATTTTGATGATCCAGTGCCCTTCGCCGGTCTCCACGGCTTCCTTCCACAGTTCGTCGGAATATGCGGTGCCGGGGATATATACCAGCACGCGTTTGCCCTTGGCCGCCCGGAAAGCGTCCTTTATCTGCCAGCGCACGAATTCTCTCTTCACGTCCCGGTACCAGGTCAGGTAGTCCTCCCAGTAGGAGCCGGGCTTTTCGCTGCTTTTCAAAAGGGGCATGGCGTCAAAGCTCTCAAACCCGGTTCCCCAGGCGGCGTTGGCTTTGGCTATGGCCTTATACTTCTTTTTCATGGCGGCCCGCCACGCCGCCTGCCCGTTTGCGTCATAGTTCCAGAAACGCGGGATATCGTAGCCCGCCCCCATGGTCCAGGGGTGGGGATATATGGGTTCCCCCGCCGGGCCGAAGCTGGGGATCACGTATTCCACGTCGTCCCACACCCCCGCTTCTTTGAAAAGGGAGATTATCTTATCGGTTTTCTCCATGATCAGCTTTTTGAGCCCCGGATAGCAGTAGCTCATGGTGTTGAAGCTGCATATGCCGTTTTCGTCCGCAACAAGGCATTCGGGATGCTCCTTTATATACCAGGGGGCGGGAGCCATCATCACTCCCAGTATAAGCTTTATCTTAAAGCCGTATTTCCGGGCAAGGCGTATATAATTGATCTGCCTTGAAGCGTCCCAGACTCCCTTTTCCGGCTCCAGCACCCGCCAGTCCGCTTCTATGCGCAGCATATCCACGTTGTTTTCTTTATACACCCGAAAGCGTTCTTCGGTTTTGGAAAGGTCCCCCAGCACCCATATCTGAGGCTCCGTCATACAGGCGTGGCAGTCCGCCGCCCGCAGGGCCGCCGGCGCCAGCAGGGCGAAAACGAATATAAAGCAGAGTATCTTCATAGCGTCTCCTTCGCGGCCCGGATTTTCCGAAAACCGGGCCGCATATTGTATTCATATCGGATTTGTGTTATAATAATATTGCCGCACAGGCGCGCTTCCTTAGCTCAGGGGATAGAGCAACTGCCTTCTAAGCAGTGGGTCGCAGGTTCGATTCCTGCAGGGAGCGCCATTTTTTTATTTCCCGTAAACCATATACACCTTGTCCACCCATATCCCGCCTTTTACGGCGCCGTTGCACTGGGGCGCAAATATCAGCTTCACGTCCCGGGCGTCCCACAGCTTCATTTCACCGCAGTCTATAAGGGCGTATTTGTCCCGGGAGAGCTGCTCCGCGGGCATTCTGTAGGTATGGCCGGTGCCGGGATACAGATCCAGCAGGTGCACCATACAGGCCAGGTCGCCGGGCCGCGTCTCCCCTCCCGCCCTGGCGGAAACGAAGAGCCGGGCCGTTTTATAGCCGGCTTCGTATGCCTTTCGCAGGGTCCGGGTGATCTTGCGCGTCAGCCCCCATTCAAAGGTGTGGGTGTACAAAACTCCCGCTCTGCCCTCCTCCGAGAGGGGATCGGGCTTCAGGTCCCCGGCCATGCCGGGAAGGTTTATGTCCAGGTCTTCTGCGGGGATACAGAAATACTCCTCCGGCTCCAGCCCCTTCAGGGCCTCCGGCAGTACCCGGGGGCTCAGGTGCCGCCCTTCCCAAGCGGAATCGTCTCCCCGGTATTCCCAGCCTTCGTTGTGATACGTGTTGCCGGTCTTCTTCTGGAACGCCAGGAAATACTTCTCGAACCTTCGGGTATCCGAAAACAGCGAATTGTCGCAGTTTGCCCATTCCCGCTGCTCGTCGTCGTAAAGCTTGACCATGGAATACTGGAAACACAGGGCTTCCTCCAGCACCCTTTCCCGCAGGAGGGGGTCTCCGCCCACGGCGGAGAGGGCCTTGCAGAACAGCCCCATGCCCTCGTTGAAGTTGTCTTTGGTAAGCCAGGGGCAGCGCCAGAATTTATATACCAGGGGATACGGAGAATTCTTTTGCCACTCCGCGTCCTTGCGCAGGAACTCATAGAGATAAGGCCACGCGTCTCCGTAATAGCCCCGCAGGAAATCCTTCATGAGGGCGTCGTCGTCCGCTTCGGGGTCCCACATGAGCTCCGCCGCCATATACCCTTTCAGCAGGTTGAAGGCGCAGCCGTTGTTGTAGGCGTCTCCCTGTTCGAACACGGCCACGGCGCCGTTGTCCCGGAAGGTCTGAAGGTCCGGCTTCAGGCAGAAAAACACGGGGTGTATATAGTAAAAGAAGTCAAAGTTCACCGTGTAATTCCAGATCATCAGGCGGTCCGTAAGCCTGCTCCACCTGCCGATGGCCGATAGGAAGTTCAGGTTCTCCGCCACCCTTTCGGGATAAGGGCATGCGGCAGAATCCCTGAGGGGGGTGCCGAAATCGTTGTTGATGTTGCAGAGCCGTATCAGGACGTTGTCCTCCGGCTTTATCCCCTCGGGGGCGTCCACGGAATACTGATAGGCAAAGGTCTCCACCAGCACGCCGGGGAACTCTTTTTTGACGGCCCGGGCCACCCGGTTCACCGCCCGGAGGATGAGCCCCGACTGGGCCCCGTATTCTTTGGCCAGGGCCTCGCATTTTTCGCAGCGGCAGTAGTTCTCGTTGTCGTTCTGGGACACGCTTATCATGCGGGGGTCCTTATGCCTTCTCAGCTCCTCCAGCACCTTTTGGGCCAGCATTTCCACGCATTCGTCGTTGGAGAGGCACAGCTGGGTCACACCGGAGACCCGTTTGCCGTCTATCTCCGAAAACCACTCCGGGTGCTCCCCGAAATACTCCCCGTCCGGCAGGTATCTGCCGAAGGTATGGCCGTCTCCGATGAGCTCCCAGCAGTCCCCCCAGTCGGGCACTATGGGAAAGGTGCCCTGGTTGGTGCGGCCGTTGAGCTTGTGCTTTACCTTGAACCTTTCGTCCCGCATATACGGCCGGAAAAAGTTCTCCCTGATATAGAAGGGAGGCACGTAGGTCCTGTCTGTGTCCGCAGCGATATCCTTCGTCTCCGGAACGATCTCGTACCCCGGGGTCAGGAATCGGACCCCCAGCTCCTTCTCCAGAAAGTCATACACGGCGTAAAGGGTGCCGGCGGGCCTGTCCCCCGCCAGGATCAGGGAATCCGGGCCGCTTTTTATCAGGATGCCGTCCCGCGTCAGGGAGTCCCAGTCAAAATCCGGGACCAGCCTTTTGGTCTCTTCCGTCTGCCCCACAAAGACGCTGCCGAGCCCTTCCGAGGGCTCCGCCGCTATCTCGAGCCGGGCTCCCGAGATCTTTTCCAGATAGTATTGCAGCTCCAGGGCCGCGTTCTTCTCCGGCTCCGTGGCGTCCGGACCCACGACTATGGCCGCCGCCGGCCTGCCGTCCTTCACCAGGACGCAGCCGGAACAGGGGGCCGCCAGAAGGGCAAAGGCAAGCAAAACGTATATCGGGGTCTTTTTCATTATGCTCTCACTTTTCAAAAATCATATACACCTTGTCCACCCATACTCCTCCCTTTACCGCCCCGTTGTTGAAGGGCAGTATGCACAAATGGACGTCGGCGCATTCCCACAGGGGCGCCTCTCCGCAGTCTATCACAGTATATTTGTCCCCGGCAAGCTCCGAGGCCATGATGCCTTTGGAAAACACGCCTCCCCGCTGAAAATCGTAGAAGTGCACGTCGCAGGCCTTCAGGCCGTCGTCCTTTTCGCCCTCCGCCCGGGCGGAGACGTATATATGCATCTTTTTGAAGCCGGCCTTCAGGGCCCTGTTCAGAACGGGAGCCACCTTCTTTTGCAGGCCCCATTCCGCCGTGTCGGTGTACTGCACCCCCGCAAAGCCTTCTTGGGAAAGGGGATCCTCCTTCACGTCGCTGGCGACTCCCCGGATATAACAGACAAAGTCGCTCCCGGGCATACAGAAATACTCCTCCGGCGCCAGGCCCCGGAGGGCTTCGGGCAGGGCCTTTACTTCGGCGTATCCGCTTTCCCGGGCGGCGTCCCTGCCCTCGTAAAGCCCGCCCTCGCGGCTGTAGCGGTTGCCGGTCTCGTTCACGAATTTATATAATTCGGCCTCGAATTCCCCCACGTCCCTGTACGTCACCCAGGGATTTTCGGACCACTCCCGCCGGGCGTCATCGGACAGGCGGGTGAGGGCGTACTCGAAATACATGGCTTCCCCCATCACCCTTTTCTCAAGGGCCGCGTCCCCCTTTACGGCGTCCCGGGCCAGGCGGAAAAGGGCCATGCACCCGGCAAAGGACTCCTTGTCCAGCCAGTGGGGAGAGCCGGTGTAACAGCCCAGAGGGAAGGGGGACTTCCGTTCCAGGGCCTCGTTTCTGCGGATGATCTCATAGAGATAAGGGGCGGCGGCGCCGTAATAGCCGGAGAGGAATTCCTTCATGAGGGCGTCGTCGTCCAGCTCCGGATCCCACATGAGCTTTGCCGCCATATAGGCCTTCAGCAGGATAAAGGCGCAGTCGGTATTGAAGGCGTCCCCCTGCTCGAACACAGCCTTAGCCCCCTTGTCCCGGAAGGTCATGAGATCGGGCTTCAGGCAGAAAAAGTTGGGGTGCATCAGATAGGAGGCGGTGAAGTTCACCGTATAGTTCCAGATGAAAAGGCGGTCCGTCAGGCGCCTCCAGCCCTCAAGGGAACGGAGGTAGTCCAGGTTCACCGCCACTCTTTTGGGATATACGGAGGAGGCGCTGTCCCTTAAAGGTGTGCCGAAATCGTTGCGGATGTTGCACAGCCTGATGATCACGTTTTTCTCCGGTTTTATGCCTCTGGGAGGGGCCACGGAATAGTCGTAGGCGAAGGTCTCTACCAGCACGTCCGGGAACTCCTTCGCCACCGCCTTTGCCACCTTGTTCACGGCGTGGAGTATCACTCCCGACTGGGACCGGTATTTTTTGGCCAGGGCCGTACAGTTTTTGCAGCGGCAGTAGAGTTCGTTGTCGTTCTGGGACACGCTTATCATGCGGGCGTCCGGCCGGCTCCTCAGAGTCTCCAGCACCCTGTCCGTCAGGGCCTGTACGCATTCGTCGTTGGACAGGCACAGCTGGGCGTAGGCCGAGACACGCTTGCCCTCAAACTCCGTAAACCATTCCGGGTGGTCCCCGTAGTATTCGGAGGGAGGCAGGAACTGCGCGAAGGTGTGGCCGCTGCCCACAAGCTCCCAGCAGCCGCCCCATTCGGGGCTTATGGCGCTGGTGGAAAGATTGGTGCGGCCGTTGAGCTTATGCTTCGCCTTGAAGCGTTCGTCATGCATGAACTCCCGGAAAAAATCCTCCCGCAGAAAGAAGGGGGGCCGGTAGGTCTTTTGAAGCCCGGCCTCTATATCCGCCTTTCGGGGGATGTATTCGTCTTGCGGGGTGAAAAACCGGACCCCCAGGGCTTCCTCCAGAAAGTCGTAAACGGCGTAAAGGGCGCCGGCGGGCCTGTCCCCCGCCAGGATCAGGGAATCCGCAGAGCTTTTTATCAGGATGCCGTCCCGCTTCAGGGAGCCCCAGTCAAAATCCGGGATCTGCTTTTTGGTCTCTTCCGTCTGCCCGATAAAAACGCTGCCGAGCCCTTCCGCGGGCGAAGGCAGTATCTCAAGCCGGGCTCCCGAGATCTTTTCCAGATAGGACTGCAGCTCCAGGGCCGCATTCTTTTCCGGCTCCGTGGCGCCGGCGCCCAGCACTATGGCCGCCGCCGGCTTTCCGTCCTTCACCAGGACGCAGCCGGAACAGGGGGCGGTCAGCAGGGCAAAGGCAAGCAGAAAATATATCGCGGTCTTCGTCATTATTTCTCAAATATCATATACACCTTGTCCACCCACACGCCGCCTTCCACGGCGTTGTTGTCAAGGGGCACGATGCACAGGTTCACGTCCCGGGCGTCCCACAGGTCCATACTGCCGCAGTCCAGGGCGGTATATTTGTCTCCGGACAGCAGGTCTGCGGAAACGTTGCGGACGTATTTGGCCCCCAGGTTGAAGTCCCAGAAATACAGCTGAAAGGCGTCCGCTCCCGGCGTAGTTTTGCCTCCCGCCCGGGCGGAAACGAACATACGCGCCTTTTTGTAGCCGGCTTTATACGCCCCTCCGATGATCTTGCTCACCTTCCTCTGCAGGCCCCATTCCGAAGTATCGGTATACTGCACCCCCGCTTTGCCTTCAGGGGCGAGGGGATCCTCCTTTATGTCGCAGGCGCTGCCTGCCAGATACAGGCTGAAGTCCGTTCCCGGCATACAGAAGTATTCCTCCGGCCCAAGCCCCTTGAGGGCCTCCGGCAGGACGGCGGGGCTCACGTGCTCGCCTTCCCTGACGGCGTCGCTGCCCGTATATTCGGCTCCCTCCTGGCTGCAGCCGTTGCCGGTCTTCTTCTGGAAGCCGAGGAAGAACTTTTCAAACCGTATCACGTCCCTGTACAGGGAGTTGTCGCAGGCTGCCCATTTCTCCTGCTCCTCCTCGTCCAGCCTGGTCATGGAATACTGAAAGCACAAAGCTTCCTCCAGCACTCTTTCCCGTTTGGCTCCGTCCGCGCTTACGGCGGCAAGAGCCTCTGCAAAAAGCCCCATGCATTGGTTGAAGCGGTCCCTGTCGAGCCAGAAGCAGGAACGGCCGAAGCAGCGCAAGGGCTTCTCCTCGTTGCTTTGCCACTCTTCGTTCAGGCGTATGATCTTATACAGCATGGGCCAGGCGTCCCCGTAATAGCCGGCAAGAAACTCCTTCATCAGGGCGTCGTCGTCGGCTTCGGGATCCCACATGAGCTCGGCAGCCATATAGGCCTTCAGCAGGGTGAACGCGCAGTCGTTGTTGAAAGCGTCCCCCTGTTCAAACACAGCGGCAGCGCCGTTATCCCTGAAGGTCTGAAGGTCGGGCTTCAGACAGAAGAAGTTGGGGTGCATCAGGTAGGAGGCGCTGAAATTCACCAGATAATTCCACACGAACAGGTTTTCCGTCAGGGCGTGCCACCCGTCTATGGCCTTCAGATAGTCCAGGTTGTTTTTGACCCTGTCCGGGAACGGGCTCGAAGGGCAGTCCGCGAGGGGAGTGCCGAAATCGTTGTCTATATTGCAGAGCCGTATAAGAACGTTGTCCTCGGGCTTTATCCCCCTGGGGGCGTCCACGGAATACTGATAGGCAAAGGTCTCCACCAGCACGTCGGGGAACTCTTTTTTGACGGCCCGGGCCACCTTGTTCACGGCGTGGAGTATGACGCCGGACTGGGCCCCGTATTTCTCCGCCAGGGCCGTACAGTTGTCGCAGCGGCAGTAGCTTTGATTGTCGTTCTGGGTGACGCTTATCATCCGGGGGTCCGGATGCCGCCGCAGCTCCTCCAGCACCTTTTGGGTCAGCATCTCCACGCATTCGTCGTTGGAAAGGCACAGCTGCCCGTAGCCGGAAAACCGCTTGCCGTTGATAAGGGGATACCATTCCGGATGGTCGGCGAAATAGTCCTTCGGGTTCACAAACAGCCAGAAGGTATGGCCGCCCCCTATGAGGTCGTAGCAGCCCCCCCATTCCGGGCTTATGGGGCTGGTGGCCAGGTTGGTGCGGCCGTTGAGCTTGTGCTTGGCCTTGAACCGTTCGTCATGCATGAACTGCTTGAAGAAATCCTCTCTCAGATAGAAGGGGGGGACGTATTTTCTGCCGGCTTCCGTCCGGATATCCGCCTTTTTTGGGATATATTCGTCCTGCGGCGTGTAGAACCGGACCCCCAGGTCCTTTTCCAGAAAGTCGTAAACGGCGTAAAGGGTGCCGGCGGGCCTGTCCCCCGCCAGGATAAGGGTGTTCCGGGAGCTTTTTATCAGTATGCCGTCCCGCTTCAGAGAGTCCCAGTCAAAATCCGGGATCTGCTTTTTGGTCTCTTCCGTCTGCCCGATAAAGACGCTGCCCAGCCCTTCCCGGGGCGCCGGCAGTATCTCAAGCCGGGCGCCGGAGATCTTTTCCAGATAGGACTGCAGCTCCAGGGCCGCGTTTTTCTCCGGCTCCGTGGCGCCGTCGCCCAGCACTATGGCCGCCGCCGGCCTGCCTCCCTTCACCAGGACGCAGGCAAAGGCCCCTGCGGACCACATTACAAGAACAAGGCAAAATAACAGAATTTTCACTTATTCCTCCGGTTCAAACTCTCCGAACAGGGGATACACTCCCCCCTCTCCGCTGACCCATACGCACTGCTCGCCGTAACAGCGCACGCCGTAGTGCTTGTGATAGATGAACTCGCCCTTTTCGGTCATAAGGGGAGTGAAATACACGCTTATCTCTTCTCCCTTTTTGCATTCCGCAAGAGCGTAATTCTTTACGGGGGTCCATTTCCGTTCGCCCTCCGGCCCGTATATCTTAAAGGAGCCGGGCTTTATGTTTTCGGGTATGCGCACCAAAAGGGCGTCGCCGACCTTGGGGATGATCTTCAGGCGCCCCTTTGCGGGAAGGGCGCTTTCCGCCCGGGCGTATTCGTTTTCCCAATCGAAAAGCAGGTTCACCCGTATTCCCAGATCGTCCCGGGTGATGATATGCCGCGCAAATTCGCATATTGCCTGCACCGCCCCTTCGGTGATGTCTATGGTGTTTATGGCGCTCCATTCCTGCTGCAGGTGGGCCCGGGGAGTGGCAAAGCCGAAGCCTCCCAGTATGCGCTTGTGCATATCCTTTTCCGAATCGTTTTCCGGGGCGGAGTTCTCTTTTACGAAGCTGTTGTCGATGACCTGCTGGGGCAGGAGGGCGGAACGCATGAATTTTTCCGCATCGGCGTAATAGGCGGGGTCTCTGTTCTCCGCCGCCAGCAGCAGTATCTGTATCACGTCCCCAACCTGGTTGGATTCCCCCTGGTCCGTTTCCAGCCACGCCTGCTCCTTCACCCAGCCGTAGGAGGACATGAATTCCCGCAGGCCGTTTTTATATACCTTCAGCACCTTGTCCGCCGTTTTTTCGTCCCCCGCCATATAGGCGTAGTCCAGTATGCCGGAAAGGGACGAGGTTATGGAGTGTATATGGTTGGAGGCGTCGTCCGTCAGGCGCCCGTCGTCGGTGAAGCTGTGTCCCATGACTCCCTTTGCGTAACCGGCGGCAAGCTTCAGGGCAAGAGGGTTTTTGGTGACTCTGTAATACGCTGCCAGGGCCCCCACCAGCCTGCCGGAGGTGGTGGTCTGCATGGTGTCGGAAATGCCCAGAAATACCCCTTCCCGGCCCATGGCCTTTATTTTCTCATAGGAAAACATGCCGCTTTCGCCGTTCATTTTTTCCAGGGTCAAAAGCATGCCGTCCGCCAGGGCCCGGGCGTGGGCGTCGTTTCTGTTCTGCACCAGCCGGGTAAGGCCGAAAAGGGCCTCCCTCAGGTTGTGGCACTCCACCTTGGGCTTGTCGCTGTCGTCTGTGTCGATAAAATAGGGCATAAAGTCTTCGTTTTCCATACAGGAATACAAATACTTCGTATACGCCTTTTCCGCTTCGGCCGGCATCTTTTCGCCGGTGAGCATCTCCGTCTGGAACAGGGCTTCCAGGGCTCTCCCCGTCACGTGGGGGATGCCTATGGAAACGGCGTGCCGGGCAAAGGCGGTTTTTGTATCGGGATCCCGGTGTATGGAGAAAAAGGGCTCCAGGTCCCTGTCCCTGTCCAGCATCCCTTCCAAATAGCGGCAGGCAAGGTCAAGCCTTGCCCTGATGTCTGCAGAATACCATTTCATGGGTTCTTTTTCCTCCGCGCCGGCGCAAAAGGCGCACCGGCAAAGCGCCAGCAGTATGGCGGCGATAACAAGGGCTCTCATACGTCAGAAAAGGCGGCTTCCCAGAACGGGGACGCCGTGTTCGTCTTCTTCCAGCAGATAGATATTGGCCTTTTCCGGCGCTCCGCTGTTGGGGCAGTGGAACAGGCAGCAAAGCCTGCCGGAAAGGTCGCGGAACACCATCCCGTGGCCTCCGTGCTCCGAAAACAGGGGCTTGGAAAGCTGCCGCCAGGGGCCGGTTATCTTGTCGGAGACCGCCAGGCCGATATTGTATCTGCCTTCGGGGTCGAAGGAAGACCACAGCATCACCAGAAAGCCTTTGGAAGAATGATAGATAAAGGGGCCGTCGGTGACCAGGCCTCCGGAGTGGCCGAAGCCGGACGTCCAGGGGGCTTCCGAAGCCCGGAACAGCAGTATGGGCTCGCCGGCCGGCTTTTTCAGGTCGCCGGAAAGAGGTATGGCGCACACTTCTCCGTCCCGGACCTGCACCCATTCGTGGCAGAACACCATCCAGGGCTTTCCCTTGGGGTCCACGTAAAGCGTGCCGTCCAGGCACATCCATTCGGCGGGAGTCTGAGGCTTGCTGCCCAGAGGGACGAAAGGCCCCAGGGGCGTCTTTGCCGTGAATATCTGGGTGGCTCTGTTTACCCCCTCGGCGTAGGCGCTGCCGAAGAGATACCACCGGCCCTTGTAGCGGTGGAGCTCCGGCGCCCAGAAGTTGGTGACGCCCCAGAAGCCTTCTCCGGCTTCAAAAACCGTATGGGGCTCCGACCAATGCTTCAGGTCGGGGCTTTCCCACACCGAAAAGGCGTTCCCGCGGTGTGTCCCGGCCATATAGTATTTTCCGTCGCACACGGCGATGAACGGATCCCTTATGCGTATATCCTGTATATCAACAGGATATTTTTCCATGGTTTTGTCCATAGCGTCTCCCATGGCCGCTGTTCCCAAAAGCAGCAGCAAAGCAAATAATAACGTTGTCTTCATACTATCCACTGCAGCCCTCCGCAAAGGCTTTGATATTTTCCGGAGGCACGTCCGGCTCCAGCACGTGAGTCGGAGAGAGAATGAGCCCCCCGTCTTTGAAAAGCGAGCGCAGACGCCTTATCTCACGCTTGATATCCTCCGGGGTCCCGAAGGGCATAAGGCTCTGAGTGCCTATACAGCCGTCCAGAACAAGATGCCTGCCGAATTCTTTTTTTACCTGCTCCACGTCAAGACATTCCGGCTGCACGGGATTCAGCACGTCCACTCCGATCTCTATGAGCTCCGGGATCAGCTCCCATATATTTCCGTCGGAATGATACCAGACGCGGACTTTCGGGTTTATTTTTTTCACTTCGGATATAAAATGCTCCCATCTGGGTTTCATAAAGCGGCGCCAGAGCTCTGCGCCGAACATAAGGCTGCGCTGATTTGCCACGTCGTCGCCTATTTTGAGCATATCGACTCCCGCGCGGGCGGCGGCGCGGCCCGCCTTCAGGTTTTCCCCGAGTATCCTGTCCAGCAGCCATTCGCATATCTCCGGCTTTTCCAGCATATCCGTAAGAAAAGGAACGTAGCCTCTGATCTGCCATGCATCTTCGTACATGTGCCCTATCCAGCTTACGGCGGCGCGGCCCCGGGCGTGAGCCTTTTCCACGGCCTCCGCCATATCGGCTACGCCTGTTTCCCTGCATACCGGCAGAGGAATGGTTTTGATCTCTTCGAGAGAGGTCATATTCCTTCCGGGACTTACATAGCGGGTAAAATGCCATGTATCGCAGGGGATCTCCATCACTCCCAAAAAGTTGATCCACGCCCCGTCGGGCATATCTTCGCCGCGGAAAAACGGAGCAAAGGCCTCCGGCGGAGCGCCCTCGCGGGGGAGCCCTGCGTAAACAGGATCGAAAATACCGTATTTTTCTGTTATCGCTCCGTAGTCCATACCCATAAAGCCGCAGAAGCGCTGCAATACGGAGGGAACAAATTCAGCATAAAAAAGAGGCTTTTCGGAGCTTTTATGCTTAAGCGCCGCATAAAAACGTTCCAGCTGAGTCATTTGGCTTTCCTGATTATCCTGCCGGTGTCAAAAGCCTCCAGCCTGAGGGCGTCCTTTACTATGCGGGCGCTTATGTCCTCGGCGATGACCCCTATAAGCTCGGAGCCTTTTACGGAGCAGCCCAGCTCCTCCGCTCTTTGCCGGATATAGTCGTACACGGGAAACACCCCCGTCTTGTGGGGGCGGGTGATGTTGGTGGACACCTGGACCGTGCCGCTTGACCTGAGGAAGAGCCCCAGGGCCTTGACCCCTTCAAAGCGTTTGTCCTTCTTTTTGCGGCGGGACCTGATCTCCGAAGCGATAGTTTTAGCGATCTCCGTATCCCGGGTATCCAGGTTGACGTTAAAGGCTATAAGGGGTTCCCTGGCGCCTATAACGCAGGCCCCTGCCGTGGGGTGCAGCCCTTCGCCCAGGTCGGGGGGCCTTTCCCCCGGATGGTCCCTGAGCCACTCAAAGCCTCCCCGGCGGATGTTTTCCAGATATCTGTATGCCCTGTTATGGGCGGATTCCTCGTAAAAATATACCGGTATCCCCAGAGAGGATACGGCTTCGCCTATGTCGTAGCTCAGCTCCACGGCGCTTTCCATGGAGGTATCGAAAAGAGGCACCACCGGCACCACGTCCAGGGCTCCTATGCGGGGATGGACCCCCTTGTGGCTGTTGAGGTCTATATTCTCCAGGCACAGCCTGGCCAGCTGCACCAGGGCGGGCAGGAGCTCCTCGGCCGCGCCGGTCATGGTGATAACGCTGCGGTTGTGGTCGGAGTCGCAGGAATAGTCGTGCACCCGGGCAAACTCGCCGCAGGCCCCGGCCATTTCCTCAAGGAGCTCCGGGTCGGAGGCGGAGACGTTGGGAACGCATTGAAAAATGTCCATCAAAGGGCTTCCTTCATTTCAAAAAGTGCTTCGTATTCGCATTTGTGAAGCTTGGGCACGTCGATGATATCTATAAAGCACAGGGCGTCGCACCGGCTGCAGATGCTTCCCGCCAGGGCCTGCGCCGCCGCCAGGGAGCCGCCGGTAGCCACTATATCGTCCACTATGAGCACCTTGTCCTCCGGGACTATGGCGCCCTTTTGCAGTTCGATGGCCGCGACGCTGTATTCGGTGGCGTATTCGCCGCGGACGCATTCTCCGGGCAGTTTGCCGGACTTGCGGGCCAGTACCAGGCCGCAGCCCAGGCGCAAAGCCAGGGGGGCGCTGAATACGAACCCCCGGGCCTCAAGGCCTATTATCTTGGTATAGCCCTTGCCCTTTGCCTTTTCGGCCATAAGCTCTATTACCCCGCCGAAGGCTTCGCTGTCCGCCAGCAGGGGGCAGATATCCAGAAAGCCTATGCCCTTGCGGGGGAAATCCGGAATGATGCGGATCCTCTCCAGGATCGGGTTTTTGTCGTTCAAGAAAACATCTCCTTTTGTTTTGTGAGATTTGAGGCAAAAGAGGCGTATCCGGCGGCGCCGAGGGTCTCTTTGGCCCCTAACAGCAAATGGCCCATTATCTGGGGCCCCAGATTTCGGGCGATACGGTAGCCCGGAAGCGCCCTTGCGAACTCTTCCTCAAAGGCTCTTTTTACAATGGGGGAGTTGATCACCGAGCCCGCGCACACCACGGGCAGGGGCCCGCTCCACGGAGCGATATTCACCGCCAGGCACCGCAGGGTCTCGCACAAAAGGCGCCCGGCCTCTTTCAGTATGCCGGCGCTTACCCCGTCCCCCTCCTCCGCGCAGCGGGCCGTGACTGCCGCCGCCGACGCGATCACCGACCTGTCGGGCATTTCCAGCAGGAACGGCACGAAAGCCAGGCCCAGCGAGATGTCGTCCAGGCCCAGAAAATGCCTGCCGAGCTCCCGGGCAAGAGAAGTGCGGTATTTGGGGTCCCAGCCGGAGCGGGCCGCCGCTTCTATGGCCCTTTTGCCTATCCAGAAGCCGCTGCCGAAATCCCCCAGGTGAGGCCCGAGGCCGTCCAGCAGGACAGGCTCCCTGCCGGGGCAAAAGGACATACACCCGGCTCCGGTCCCCGCAAGGCACACGTAGCCGTATTCCTGCCCGGCGGCCGCCAGGGCCGCCGCGTATTCGCTGTTGCGGAGCATCTCCGCCGGCCCTCCGGTTATAGAGGAAACGAACTTTTCCTCTCCCTCGCACCGGGAGGTGGCGCAGCAAACGGTTTTGGTCCCCGGCGCCGGCGACAGAGCCTCCCGGACAGCCTGGCGGAAGGATTCTTCGCTGCGCCCGGCTCCGAAACGGCAGGCGTTGGCAGAGCTCCGGCAATGCCCCCGGCCGGTGATATTGCCCCGGCTGTCTGCCAAAAGCGCCCTGCACCGGGAACCCCCGGCGTCTATAGCGAGAAACTGTATTTCCAAAACGGCCTCCATGCCCTGTTTATTCGTATATATTATAACATATAATGCCCCCGGGCTATCGGAAACGGCAAAAAAAAATGCCGAAGCATTCCGCCGGCGGACGGCCGGAAAGCAGATCCCCGGAAAAATCTCCTCATTTTTTTTGACCCGGACGGCAGGGTTTAAAAATCTGCTGTTTTGTGCTATAATACTTATGTATATTTTATTTATATTAAGGTAGGCGTCTGTGAAAAGCTACATCGTGGTGAACGTTCAGAACCGCGAGACCAGAGTCGGCGTTGTGGAAGACGGCCGGCTGGCAGAGGTTTACGTAGAGCGTTCCGGCCAGCAGTCCGTGGGCAGCATTTACAAATGCAAGGTCAAGAACGTGCTGGGCGGAATGGACGCGGCTTTTGTGGACATCGGCCTGGAAAAAAACGCCTTTCTTTATTCCGGCGACATACTTCCCTATGCCGTTGAACCGGAAAGACGCTCCCGAAGGCAGGCCCGTAATCATTCCATAACAGGGATAGTGAGAGAAGGGCAGGAATTTCTCGTTCAGGTGGTAAAGGCCCCCAGGGCGTCGAAGGGAGCCAGGGTCTCCACAAAGATCACCCTTCCCGGCAGGTATATCGTGCTGCTTCCGGAATCGGATTCCGTGGGGATAAGCAAGCGCATCAGCGTTCCGGAACACGACAGGCTGAAGCCCCTTCTGGAAGCCATCAGGCCGCCGGGCTTCGGGCTCATAGCCAGGACCGAAGCGGAGGGCAGGACGGAAGAAGAGATCAGCCGGGACATCAACACCATGGTCAAGGTATGGAACAGCATCACCGAGACTGCGGCGGATTCTCCCGCGCCCAGCGTGATATATCAGGAGCTTTCTCTTATTTACAAGATCATCCGCGACAATTTCACCTCGGACACCGGCTGTATGTATATCGATTCGGAAAGCAAATACAAAAAGGCCAGGGAACTGGCCCGGGCCCTGACTCCCGGCCTGGAGGGGAGGATAAAGCTCTACAGCGACAGGCTCCCCATATTTGAACGTTTCGGCCTGGAACGGGATTATCAGCAGATGTTCAAACGGAAGATATGGCTCAGGAGCGGAGGCTATATCTGTATCGATATCGCGGAGGCCCTTACGGTGATAGACGTGAACACCGGAAAGTTCGTAGGCAACAGATCCCTTACGGAGACCGTGCTCACCACCAATCTGCAGGCCGCATCGGAGATCGCCCGCCAGATACGCCTGAGGGACCTGGGGGGCATCATCGTGGTGGATTTCATAGATATGATCAGCCGGAACGACAGGGACAGGCTCATAAAAGCCTTTCAGACCGCTCTCAATAAGGAGCATACCAAAACCAGCATATCCCAGGTCACCGAGCTGGGGCTGGTGGAGCTCAACAGAAAAAGGGTCTCCGAAACGGTGGGTGAAGCCCTGACGGAGGTCTGCCCCTACTGCAGCGGCAGAGGCAGGGTGGAAAGCAGCGAGACCGTGAGCCTGCGGATAGAAAGGGATATCCGCGGCTTTCTGCACAAAACCGAAGCGGACGCCGGGCTGTATATCAAGGCCAATCCCCGGACGGCCCTCTGCCTTATAGGAGACGGGGGCAAAAACGTGAAGGAGCTGGAGGAGCTTTACAAGACCTCCATTTATATACGGGGCGACGGCATCATGCATATAGAGGAATACGATCTCGCCCACGCTTCGCGGCAGAAGGCGGCGGATCTGGAAAGCAGAGTGAAGCCGGAAGAGGTCTTCAAGGTGCGGCCGGAAAGGTGCCCTTCCGAAGAAGAGGACAAAGCCGTATGCTGGGTGGAGCGGCTGCTGGTGGAGATCCCCCACGGCAGCAAGTATATAGGAAAAACGGTGAATATCAAAATAAAAGAGGTTTACCGCAGCCATGCGGTGGCCCGTATAAGAACGGGAAGGGGGACTTATGTATAGAAAACCGAAGCTTCTCATAGCGGCGGCGCTTTTTGTCTGTATGCTGCTGGCCACCGGCTGCGGGGCCAGGGAAGCGTCTCTTACGGTGCTTTATACCAACGACGTCCACGGCTTTCTGCTGCCCCACGGCGAATACTCCGAGCCGGATGCGGCAGAGCTGGGGGCGTCAAAGGACGTGGGAGGAGCCGCCCGCAGGGCAACGTATATAAAGGCCGTGGGCAAATATACCAAAGGCCC
>JAGDAG010000142.1 GCA_017959625.1 Abditibacteriota bacterium
AGGGAGCCTGCTGGATCTGAGCAAGCCCGAGGTCCTGGAGTGGCTCATCGGCCATATAGGAAATACCCTGGAAGAGCAGGGCATCGATCTCTATCGGCAGGATTTCAACATAGATCCCCTGACCTTCTGGAGAGATAACGATGAACAGGGCCGAAGCGGCGTCACCGAGATAAAGTATATTACCAATTATTTGGCATTTTGGGACGCTCTTCTGGAGCGGTTCCCGGGTATGCTCATTGACAGCTGCGCCTCAGGGGGCAGGCGCAACGATCTGGAGACCATGCGCCGCAGCGTGCCTCTGCACCGCAGCGACTATCTCCACGAACCCGTGGGGACACAAAACCATACCTACGGCATCAACTATTGGATACCCTTTGACGGCCACTGCGCCTCGGTCACAGACCTGTATCAGCTGCGGAGCATATGCGTCAACCTGTTCAACTGCCTGTGGGACGTGCGCAAGGGCGACAAGGAATACGACCCTCTCACCCTGCAGTATCTGGGAGGCAACGCCGAGCAGATCAAAAACAGCGTGGTGGACTTTGACCTGCTGCGCAAGTTCACCTCGGAGCAGAAAAACATCGTGGCTCCCTGTCTGGACGGCGACTATTACGCCCTGACTCCCTACGGGCTGGGCAACGATATATGGACCGCCTTTGAGTTTTACAAGCCCGAAGACAAGCGGGGCATACTGCTGGCCTTCCGCCGGGACGACTGTCCCAATAATGCCGTGACGGTGCGCCTCAGGGACCTGAAAAAAGACAAGACCTACCTTCTGAAAGACGCGGATACTGGAGAAGAGTGGAAGAAAAAAGGCTCCTCCCTGATGAAGGGGTTTGAGATAATCAGGCAGAAGGGGCATTCGTCCTGCCTTATAACCATACAAGAAGAATAAAGGGCAGGGAAAGGCGAAAAGGCTGCTCGGGACCGGCGATATAGCGGATCCGCTTTTGCATCAGCCCGTTGCCGGCTTCAACGGCGATGCCTCCAAAGAGCCCGGGTATAAATAGGAACTCTGTAGTAAAAACGGCTGCGGTCCTTTGCGTCCGCAGCCGTTTGCGCGTATAAACGAGCCTCCGGGAGAGCTGCGGCGGCTTATTTCTTTTTCAGAACCACCACCCAGTCCCGCATGACAGGTATCACGTTCAGGCCCTTATAGGTCAGGGTCCAGTCGCCGTTTTCATCCGGGACTATGGGATCCAGAGGCTGTTCGGTTCCGTCGGAGGGGTTCACAAATATCCCCTCCCATTCGCCGGCGAGCCTGTGAAAGGTGGGAACGGGACAGAACCTGGGCAGGTAAAACACACGGGTGTCATCTGTTGCTGCTCCGAAGCAGAGATTGGCTTCCACAGTCTGCCTGTGGGGCGTGGCCAGGCTGCTGTCCGGCCGCAGGGTGTGCCAGCCGTATTTTTCCAGTATCCTTTTGCCGGTCCCCAGCTCCGCCGAGCCCTTGTAGCGCATGGCGTCCTGCCAGAAGTCCGTGCCCCAGCTGGCGCCGTGGGGCGAGGGTCCGTAGGGCCATTCCGGCGCGTTCAGCTGCCAGATGCCGTTGGCTCCGTAAGTGTAGCCCGCCGCTCCGGACAGCATGTTGCTCCAAAACAGCTGCCTCTGGGCCTCCTGCCGGTTGCCTTCGCATATGCCTTCGTAGCACACTTCCGACTGCACC
>JAGDAG010000143.1 GCA_017959625.1 Abditibacteriota bacterium
CCCGCTATGCGCCTCGCCCCAACGGGCAAAGAAGTGACGCCGATCCTGTAAAAAGCGCAGCAGGCCCGCAGACAGGAAAAACCTGCCGGCGGGCCGTAGCGTTTATTCGTAAAAGGCAAACGCGCCGTCCCGGGCGTCTTCTGAGGGGAACGGGCGTTTGGGCCTTTCGGTCATTTCCGGAGCACGAAATACACTCTGTCCGTAAGCAGGGCCTCGCCCAAAGCGCTGTCGGGCCGCGGGAACACCGCCAGATAAACGCCCTTGTATTTTTTGATTTCCGCCGTTCCCAGCTTCACAGTGGCATATACGTCTTTGATATCCCCGGCCCTGACGATGGCGGAAAAAGGCATCTCGTCTTTCTGCGGATCATACAGGATCACCGTGCATCCGTCGGCGTCGGCGGGAGCAGTCAGCTCCCCCTTCCGCCTCAGTGTAATATAGATATCCGCCGTCTTATACCCCTTGGCGGCAGCCTGTCCGAAGGCTTTTTCCAGGCCTCTCTGAACAGCCCATTCCACCGAGTTGTAATACAGGCCCGCCGCCTTTCCCGTCGTGGCCGCGGGGTCGTCCTCCCAAAAGCTGCAGCGGTCGGTAAGCTGCAGATCGAAATCATCGCCGGCTATCTCAAACCAGCTCTCGTCGTCCGCCGCTTCTTCGGGGCGCGGCCCTCTTTTTTTCAGGCTTTTTGACACAGCGTATTTTTTGTGCTCAAAAAGCCCGCCTTCATGGGAGAATCTGTTATCCGTGCCATAAGCCCAATCGTAAAAGAAGGACTCGTAGCGTTCTTCGTCGTCCCACAAAAGGCAGCCCGCGTCTTTTATTTTGTTTCTGGATTCTTCGTCCTGCAGATACCAGCCCCACTGGAAGAAAAGCAACTCGTTTATCACCCTTTTCGTCAGCGTTTCGTCGCCGCTCACTGCGGCAACGGCCTTGTTGAAGTTTTCAAAGCAGTATATAAACGCCTCGTCCGGGAGCCAGCGCAGATTCGCCATATAGCACCGCAGATAAACGTCGTTCTTTGCGACTTCCTTTTCGCATCTGTCTATCACGTTATACAGATACGGGGCGGCGGCGCAGTAGTAGTTTTCAAGAAAATCCTTTATCACCGCGTCGTCGTCGATATCGGGGTCCCACAAAAGCTTTGCCGACAGATAGCCCTTCAGGGCGTTGAAGCAGCCGTCGGCGTTGAAATAATCCCCCTGCTCGAATATCGCCCTGGCGTGATATTCCCGGAAGCACTTGAGATCGGGCTTCAGGCACCGGAAATTGGGGTGGATTATGTAATAATTGCTGAAATCCACTATGTAGTTCCAGATAAACAGGTTGTCCGTCAGCAGGCTCCAGGCCTTCAGGCTCTCGACAAATCCCGCGTTGGTCTTCTGGTTTTCTTCTTCCGGCCGTTTTACGCTTTCGTAAAGGGGAGTGCCGAAGTTGTTCCGAATGTTGCACAGACGCACTATAACGTTGTCCCGGGGCTTTATGTTTTTGGGGGCTTCCACCGAATACCAGTAGGCCAGGGTCTCCACCTTCACCCCGGGGAATTCCTCCTTAACCCGGTCCGCCACCCGGTTCACCGCGTGGAGTATGAGCCCCGACTGGGCTCCGCCGTATTTCTCCGCCAGGGCGGCGCACTTTTCGCACCGGCAGTATGCGTCGTTGTCGTTCTGGGTGACGGATATGATGGCCGGGGTCTCTTTTTCCGTCCGCAGGACCTCAAGCACGGCGTCCCCCAGAGCCTTCACGCATTCGTCGTTGGAAAGGCACAGCTGGGTATTGTCGGCGGAGCGTTTTCCGTCTATGAGGCTGTACCATTCCGGATGGCTTTCAAAATATTTCTCTCCCGGCAGCAGGCGCCCCATGGTGTGGACAAAACCCCACAGGGATATATGCCCGCCCCACTCCGGAGAAATGTCGTTGTGATGCCCGTTGGATTTCCGCTTTACGGCAAAATCCGGATGCTTGAGATTCAGGTTGAAATACGTTTCCCTGGAAAAAAAGGGAGGCGTATGGGTATAGTTTATACCATCCTTTACGGTCACGTTTTTGTTTTCCGGCACCTTTTCCGCAAAGGGAGTCAGGAAACGCACCCCCAGATAGTCTTCCAGAAAGGTGTAAACGGCATAAAGAGCGCCCCGGGGCCTGTCGCCGGCGAGTATAAGGCAGTTTTTGTCCGAGCGGATCAGTATGCCGTCCCCCGCGAGGCTCTGCCAGTCGAAACCTTCCATAAGCCCCTTCACCGCTTCGGTCTGCCCCACGTATATGCCGTAAACGCCGCCGGAAGCGGCCTCGGTGACGGGAAGGTCCGCCCCGGATATTTTTCGTATATATTTCTGCAGCTCCAGCGCGGCGTTTTTTTCCGGCGCAGTGGCGTCGGAGGCGCATATTATCTCTGCAGCGGCTCTGCCGTTTTTCGTCAGAACGGCGGCGCCGGCGCATACGCACATACACAATAAGGCAAATATAAGTATGATCTTCATTTTGGCACCTTTTTTCCAAATGTCTATTTCTTAAGCACAAAATATACTCTGTCGGTAAGCAGGGCTTCCCCCAGGGCGCTGTCCGGCCGCGGGTAAACCGCCAGGTAAACGGAGCGGTTTTTGGTTATGGGATACGATCCAAGCTTCACGGTGGTATATCCGTTTTGTATGTCTCCCGCCTTCACCGCCGCCGAAAAACGGACGGTGTTGGCGGCGGTATCGAATATGAGCACGTTACAGCCCTCCGCATCGGCGGGAGCCGTCAGCGCCCCCTTCCTCCGCAGGGTGATATATATATCCGCACTTTTATAGCCCGCATCCGACGCCTTTTTAAGAGCCTTGGAAAGCCTCCGCTGGATGGCCCATTCCGTTGAGTTGTAATTCAGGCCGGCGGCTTTTCCCGTGGTCGCGGCGGGGTCGTCCTCCAGAAAGCTGCAGCGCCCTTGGTGGAAAAGCTCGAAATCATCGCCGGCTACCTCAAACCAGCCCTCGTCGTCCGCCGCTTCTTCGGGACGCGACCCCCGCTTCTGCAGCTCGGCCCCCCCGTCGAAGTCCCTGTGTTCAAAGAGCCCGCCTTCTCTCATATAGCCGTTGCCGTGACCGTAGGCCCACTTGTAGAAAAAGCGTTCGTATTCTTTTTCGTCGTCCCACAGAAGACACCCCGCGGCGCGTATGTTCTCTCTGGAATCTTCATCCAGCAGATACCAGCCCCACTGGAAGGAAAGCAGCTCGCCTATCACTCTTTCCTTCAGCGCGTCGTCGCCGCTCACCGCGGCAAGGGCCTTGTTGAAGTTTTCAAAGCAGTATATATAAGCCTCGTCCGGGAGCCACCCCAGATTGGGCATATAGCAGCTGAGATAAACGTCGTTCTTTGCGACTTCCTTTTCGCATCTGTCTATCACGTTATACAGATACGGGGCGGCGGCGCCGTAATAGTCCTGCAGGAATTCTTTTATCACAGCGTCGTCGTCGATATCCGGATCCCACAAAAGCCTGCTTGTGAGATAGCCCTTCAGGGCGTTGAAGCAGGGCGTCATATTGTAATTGTCTCCCTGTTCGAATATGGCTTTGGCATGGTATTCCCGGAAGCACTTGAGATCGGGCTTCAGGCAGTGAAAATTGGGGTGTATTATATAATAATTGCTGAAATCCACTATGTAGTTCCAGATAAACAGGTTGTCCGTCAGCCGGCTCCACTCCTTCAGGCTTTTCACAAAGCTCAGGTTGGTCTGCTGGTTTTCGTCCCCGGGCCTTTTGGCGCTTTCATAAAGGGGAGTGCCGAAGTTGTTGCGTATGTTGCAGAGCCGCACTATAACGTTGTCCCGGGGCTTTATGTTTTTGGGGGCGTCCACGGAATACCAGTAGGCAAAGGTCTCCACCTTCACCTCCGGGAATTCCTCCTTCACCCGGTCCGCCACTTGGTTCACCGCGTGGAGTATGAGGCCGGACTGGGTTCCGCCGTATTTCTCCGCCAGGGCGGCGCAGTTTTCGCATTGGCAGTAAGCCCCGTTGTCGTTCTGTGTGACGGAAATAATAGCGGGAGGAGCCTTTTCTTTTCGAAGCACCTCCAGCACCCCGTCTCCCAGAGCCTTCACGCATTCATCGTTGGAAAGGCACAGCTGGGTGTTGTCGGCGGAGCGCGTCCCGTTTATAAGGCTGAACCATTCGGGATGCGCTGCAAAATATTTCTCTCCCGGAACGAACCAGCCGAAGGTGTGGGCCCAGCCCAAAAGCGAGACGTGTCCGCCCCAGGACCCGTCTATATCGTTGAAGTGCCCGTTGACCCTGCGTTTCACCGCAAAGGCGGGGTCTGCCGAATAGGGCTTGAAAAAGGCCTCGCGGGAAAAGAAGGGAGGCACGTGGGTATAGTTTATCCCGTCCCTGACCCTGATAGTTTTGTTTTCCGGCACCTTTTCCGCCGACGGCGTCAGGAAACGCACCCCCAGAAAGTCCTCCAGAAAGGCGTAAACGGCGTAAAGAGCGCCCCGGGGCCTGTCGCCGGCGAGTATAAGGCTGTTTTTGTCCGAGCGGATCAGTATGCCGTCCCCCGCGAGGCTCTGCCAGTCGAAACCGCCCGTAAGCCCCTTCACCGCTTCGGTCTGCCCCACGTAAATGCCGTAAACGCCGGCGGAAGCGGTCTCTGTGACGGGAAGGGCCGCCCCGGATATTTTTCGTATATATTTCTGCAGCTCCAGGGCGGCGTTTCTTTCCGGCTCGGCAGCGTCGGAGGCGCATATTATCTCCGCCTTCGCTCTGCCGTTTTCGGTGATGACCCCCGCCCAGGCGCATACGCACGCACAAAACACGGCCAAAACAATAAAAAGCTTCATTTTTTCACCTTTCAAAACAAAAAAACCCGGAAAGCCGGCCAGGCATATCCGGGAGAGATCCCTTATTTTAACGTAACGGGCTTTCCTTCCGCAAGGGAACGCCGGACGTCTATTATCCTTTGATTGGAGGACCCCACAAAGGGGATGTCAAGGGTCTTCAGCTTTTCCATATACGGGCCGTCCACCAGGAGATCCGTGTATTTCAGGAACTCCCTTTCCCCCAGCTCCTCCCAGGTGAACCCGGTATAGACCATTATGTGGAAACCCCGCTCCTTCAGGAGCCGCAGGGTCTCGGCAAGATCCTCCTGATAAACGGGGTCGCCCCCGGAAAAGGTCACCCGGCGGGTGAAGCAGTTTTCCTCCAGATACGAAAGCAGTTCTTCCGGCGAATATTCCCTGCCTCCCTCAAAGGGCCAGGTCTCCGGGTTATGGCAGCCGGGGCAGAAATGCCTGCAGCCCTGGGTGAAAACTACCGTGCGGACCCCGGGCCCGTCAACGATGGAATCATCTGTAATTCCCGATATTCTCATCGCTGTCTTTGTTGAGATCGATATGCTTTACTCTTTCGGATTCTTCCTTTCTTTTTGCGTCGTTGAATTTTTCCAGCGAACCTACCAGATATCCGGTGATGCGGCGTATCCTTTCAAAGCCCACTCCCTTTCCGTATTTTTCTTTTTCTGCTGCTTCTGTCATAGCGTTTCTCCTTGACGATTATTCCGGTATTGCTAAATACCTATTTCAAATGATATATTTCCTTCAGCTCCGCGTATTTTTCCGGAGACAGAGGCTCTCCTTCCTTCCGGCCGCAGCGGGGGCAGACGTCGTTGATTATCCCCACGTAGCCGCACACGGGATCTCTGTCCACGGGATGGTTTATGGAGCCGTAGCCTATGCCTTTTTTGGCCATATGCCTGATTATGGCCTCAAAGGCCTCCAGGTTCTGCAGGGGGTCGCCGTCCACCTCCACGTAGGAGATGTGCCCCGCGTTGGTAAGCTCGTGATACGGCGCCTCCGTGTCTATCTTTTTGAACGGGGATATCTGATAATAAACGGGAACGTGGAACGAATTGGTATAATAATCCCTGTCGGTGACGCCCTTGATCTCCCCGAAGCGTTTTTTGTCTATGCGTATGAATCTTCCCGAAAGGCCCTCCGCCGGCGTGGCAAGAAGAGTGAAATTCAGGCTGTATTCCTTTGTTTTGGCGTCGCAGAAGGCCCGCATGCGGCGGACTATCTCCAGGCCCAGGGCCTGGGCCTCCGCGCTTTCTCCGTGATGCCTGCCGATAAGGGCAACCAGGGCCTCCGCCAGGCCTATGAAGCCTATGGAAAGGGTGCCGTGCTTCAGCACGCTTTCAAGAGTGTCGTCCGCCACAAGCTCCTCGGCGTGGTTCCAGGTGGCCTGGCCTATCATGAACGGAAAGTTCTTCATGCGTTTTTTGCACTGGAACACGAACCTGTCCAAAAGCTGCCGCACCACCAGCTCCATATAAGAATCCAGGCTTTCGTAGAACCTGTCGATATCCCCGTCCGCTTCTATGGCAAGGCGGGGAAGGTTTATGGAGGTGAAGGAAAGGTTCCCTCTTCCGGGAGTCACCTGATCTCCGTTCACGTCCGCCAGCACCCTGGTCCGGCAGCCCATATAGCCCACCTCCGTTTCCGGCATGCCTTCCTTGTAGAAGGACAGGTTGAAAGGAGCGTCTATAAAGGAAAAATTGGGGAACAGCCTCTTTGCCGAACAGCGGCAGGCCAGCCTGAACAGATCGTGATTGGGATCGCCCTCGTTCAGGTTGATCCCGCTTTTCACCTTGAATATGGAGACCGGGAAGATAGGGGTCTCGCCGTAGCCCATGCCCGCTTCGGTGGCCAGAAGCAGGTTTTCCGTCACCATACGCCCTTCTTCGGTGGTGTCGGTGCCGAAGTTGATGGAGGAAAAAGGCACCTGGGCCCCGGCCCTGGAAGAAAGGGTGTTCAGGTTGTGGATGAGCCCCTCCATGGCCTGATAGGTGTCTTTCTTTATAAGGGCGGCAGCCCTTCCGACTATGTATTCTGCGGTTTTTTTATCGATGGAAAGCTCTTCCAGCAAGGCAAAAACAGAGTCCTTTTCCCCTAACAGAGTGCCTTTTTCGTCATATATGGCCCGCAGTTTTTTTCTGAGGCCCGCGGCGTCGGTCTCCGGTTTCAGTATGGACGCCACCTCGCAGATACGCTTTGCGTAGGATCTGGCCACGTAGGGCGCAAGATAGTAGTCGAACAGAGGGATAGACTGCCCTCCGTGCTGCTCGTTCTGGTTGGACTGGATGATGATGGCCGTAAGAGCGGCGGCCGTGTTTATGGACTGCGGCTCCCGCAGATATCCGTTGCCGGTGGAGAAGCCCCGGGTGAAAAGCTTATCGATAGGTATCTGGGTACAGGTGGTGGTGCCTATAGCCGCAAAATCCATGTCGTGTATAGGTATATATCCGTCTCTGTGGGCCCGGGAAACGTCCTCCCGGGCAATGGAATTGAGGAAAAATGATTTCGAGGTCTCCGAGCCGAATTTCAGCATCATGCCCATAGACGAATCGGAATTGATGTTGGCGTTTTCACGCTTCAGGTCGTTGTCCTTGGCGTCCTGAAAGGTGATATCGTGGATGGTCTTCATCAGAGCCGACTGGCGTTCCCTCTCATGGGTCCGCTTGTCTCTGTAAAGAATATAGGCCTTGGCCGTGTGGACGTAGCCCGCCTTGATGAGCGACTCCTCCACCACGTCCTGGGTCATTTCCACAGTGGGCAGAGAATCGCCGCAGCGGCTTTCCAGAGTTTCCACCACTCTGTTCACGACCCAGCGGGTAAGCTTCTTGTCCCGGCTGCCCGATGCTATGTAGGCGCTGTGCATAGCGTCATAGATCTTGTAGTCGTCGAAGGCTTCCTTTCTGCCGTCTCTTTTAACAATATATTCTATCATAAGCCGCTCCCGAAAATAATTGCGAAATACACCCTGCAACGCTATCTGTAAGGTGTTACAATTAATTATAACACAAAATACATTGATTTTTTAAGGGAGAAGCAAAAAATTTTTCTGTCTTTTACGCCCTTACCGGCGGGGGGCCCTTTCACCGAATATGGCCGTCCCGATACGCACCATATTGCTGCCTTCCTCTATGGCCTGTATATAATCTCCGCTCATGCCCATGGAAAGATATTTTCGGAAGGCGCCGGGCAGCCGGTCGTATATTTTTTTCAGGCGGGCGAAATACGGGCGCGTTTTTTCGGCGTCCTCAAAAAAGGGCGCCATCCCCATAAGGCCCTGCACCTTTATATGGGGAAAAGCCTCCGCTATCATTTCCGCCCGGTCCGTGACTTCTTCGGGCCCGAAGCCGGATTTGCTTTCCTCGCCGGAGATATTCACCTCCAGCAAAACGGGGCACTCCCTGCCGCAGGCGCCCGCCAGACGGTCTATCTCCCGGGCTATGCGCAGGGAATCCACCGACTGGATAAGGGCGGCGCGGGGCACCACCAGCTTTGCCTTGTTGGTCTGCAGATGCCCTATGAAGTGCAGGCGGAAAGGAGTGTCCCGCAGAACGTCGTATTTTTCTGCGGCCTCGGCGGCGTAGTTCTCGCCGAAATCCGTAAGCCCCGCGGCCATCGCTTCGCGGATGCTCTCCACAGGCTTGGTCTTGCTCACTGCAATAAGGGCAACCTCACCGCAGGCTGCCCTTTCTGCCGCTTGTTTTATGCGGCCCTTTATTTCTTCTATCCTTTGCTTCATTTCTTAACGTTTTTCCGGATGAGCCTTTTGCCTTCGCCGACTATTTTCAGATAGGTGTCCGAGGGCATCCCTTCGTAATCGGCAAAAACCGCTCCGTTGCCCGTGGGAGGCGTGTTGGTGCATTTGAATATGGCGGTGCCTTCGTCTATCTCGTCGAACATGGCCTGGTAGATGCACTGGGCCCCGTAGGAGGCGTGGCCTCTGTATTGCGCTTTCAGAAAAGCCCCCTTCGCCCTTTTGATGGCGTTAAGCGGGGAGCCCTGGTTCATATTGTGCCACGAAAAGCCCGGGAACACCACCGGCATAAACAGCTTTCCATGTTTTTTGCACCAGGCAAGATCCTCTTTGTATTTGGGCAGGACCCAGTCCTTGAACTCGGCGATACTGCCGAACCTGCCCACCGACCAGGGGCTGATGCAGTCGGCTGTTTCCAGCGCTTTGGTCATAGCGTCGCTCTTCACGGAGTCCCTGTCCTGGTTGCGCCAGCCGTCGGGGACGCCTATGATCACGTAGCAGCCTCCGTATTTTTTGTCCTTCTGCAGCCATTCCGTCAGCTCCACGCAGTCTTCCACGGTATATTTGCGGCCGTCGTTGAAGCCCACGCCCCAAAGCTCCACTACAGGCTTGCCGTTGTGGCGCAGATAGGCGGGATCGGAGGTGAGGCGGGCGTCGTCCACAAGATGCATCCAGTCGCGCTTCACGTTTTCCACCATGTCCGGCCCCTGGCCGGAGAGATCGTAGGTGATGGCTATCACGCGGCCGTATTCGTTGGCGGCTATGCGGGCGTTATGGAGCACTATATTGAAATGATACAGGCCGCCTTTCCAGGAGACCTCTCCCACGAACCGCTGCAGATAAACTCCGTCGATGCCGTAGTCCCGCATCCACGAAAAATGCAGACGGGAGGTGGAGAGATCCAGCGAGGAAAAGGTTTTTGCAACGCTCCCGTCGCTGTTTTTGAAGGCCGTGTCATACAGATCCTTGTATTCCGATGTATCGGGCCACAGGTCTATGGTAAGGGAAGAAGGACTGAAGCCGTCGGGCCCGTTGTAATGATACCAGCCCCTTCCGAAACCGTCGCCTTCGGCGGCGAACCAGCCCTGATAACCGCACATAACCTTGCCGGGTATCCCGTTGGGGTCCACCGCTCCGGAAACCCTTTTCACCTGGGGGCGCACGAAGGTCTTTGCGCACACCTCGTCAAAATCCATGGACTCATAGTCGCCCCATTCGGTATTCACCGCCAAAAGAACAACAGGCAAGAGGAGCAAGACGAGCCCGCACAAAACAGTTTTCATATCTACCGTCTCCTGGACGTCTTTTTGATCAGCTCGTCCATATCGTTCTGCCGTTTTTCGTCCTGCTTTTCCCTGAAGATGTCCCGGGCCATCTCAAAATCCTCCACGGCGCCCAGAAAGTCGCCGGTATTGCTTTTGGCATAGCCTCTGTTGATATAATCGTCAGCAAGCCGGGGGCGCATCTCCAGCGCCTTGGCCTGATCGCTGATAGCCCCCTGATAATCTCCCTTGCGCCGCTTGGCCATGGATCTGAAATACATGGTGATGGCATCGTGCCTCAGGCTGAGGGATTTGGTGAAATCGTTCACGGCCTCGTCATAATTCTGGGCGTAAAACTGCACCTCGCCCCTTACCAGATAGCACTCGCTGTCCCGGTCGTTGAGCTTGATGGCGGTCTCGCAGTCCTGTATCGCTCCCTGGATGTTGCCCAGCTTTCTGTAGGCTATGGCTCTTGCCAGATACGGAGACTGGTTGTTGGGGTTTTCGCTGATAGCCTTGGAATAGTCGGTGACCAGCTTGGAATACACCGACATGCCCGCCCTTTTCACGTAGCTGGAAACGGCGAACTTCGGGTTCAGCTCTCCCGCGCGGCGCATATCCGCCTTGGCTCCCTCGGCGTCGCCTATCTTGTTTTTGGCGACCGCCCTGTTGTACCAGGCTTCCGCATAAACGGCGTTAAGGTCTATGGCGGTGGAGTAATCCATGATGGCCTGCTCGCAGGCGTCGCCCTTGAAATAGGTAAGCCCGCGGTTGTTGTAGGCGATCTCGTTGGAGGGATTGAGTTCTATGAGCCTGTTGAAATCGGCAATGGATCTGTTGATCTCGCCGGCAGCGCGGAAAACCACGCCCCTTTTCATGAACGCCTGCTGGTTTGCGGGATTCAGGGCGATCAGCTTTTCCAGGGTCTGGATAGCGCCGTGGATATCGCTCATCTTCAGATGCACGTCGGTTTTCTGAAGATAGGTCTTTTCGTCGCGGGCGTCCAGCAGGATCGCTTTGTCAAAATCCTTCAGGGCGTCCTCGTACATTTCCGTTTTGTAAAAGGTGGCGCCTCTGGACCGGTAGGCCTTCACGTATTTGTTGTCGCATCTCAGAGCGTTGGTGAATTCGTCGATAGCGTCGGAATAAAGCTTCTGCCTCAGATATCCCAGGCCAAGCTGATAATGCTTGTCGGCATTCCCCGGCTCTATGGCTACCTTGACCTTTTTGACCACTACTCTGGATAACTTTTTTCGGATGGAAACAATGATCGAAATAAGTATTATTGCGAAGACTGCCACAGCAATAATGGTAATAATATGGCTTCCGTTCATAATAAAGCTCCTTGAGATCCTGTGTTATTTATGCAAAAAATCAAAAACCGATTTTTTATCTTCCTTGTTTTTTTCCTGCCGGGCATTTTCCTCAAAGGTCTTTTTCGTGAGCATAAAGGGCTCGTCGTAGCCCAGCTCCGCGTAAAAACCGTTGGGGTCCCTGCCCCCGCCGCCGTATTTCTTTTTGGTCACGGCTTCCTTCTTCACCACCAAAGTCCCGCTTTTCCAGTACAGCTCTCTTGCGGCGAACCTGGTGGCTTCCCCCGCCAGTATATCTCCGTCCTCCGCCGCGGAAAAAACGGTGACAAGGTTGTTGTCTGCGTTCAGAAGGACGCTGTCGCCCTCCTTCACCGCGCCGGTGACCCGGAAAAGAGTTCCGAAAACCGGCTCTCCCTTGTATTTTTTCCAGCCGTAAACCATCACTGCATAAAAGTTTTCTTTTCCGCCGTGATAATCCACCGCCAAAAGCTCTCTGTAATCCCGGCGGGTGACCGGCCTGACAAAAAGCTCGGCGTCCGGGGTCACTATGTCGCCGGTCTTCATAAGGGTCTCGCCGTCTTTCGTTTCCACTATCAGAAAATACCGCGGCTTTTCCTTGTTGTAGCTCTCCTTTTCCCGCTGAAAAAGCCCCGCCACTTCTTCCGTCCCGTCGCAGTCGAAATCGCCCCTTATGCCCTTCAGAAAGCGGTAGCCCTTGGGGGCCTTCATGTCCTCTGCCGAAACGGGCTGCGTTTCGCTCTCCGGCTCAGGAGCCCGCTCCGGCTTTTCCGGCGCGGAGACAGGAGGCGTTTGCCCCTCCTTCGTTTTCCGGGGCTCCACGGGAGCCTTGCTGCCGCTGCACCCGGCGAAAAGCAGGCAGCAGGCGGCCAGCAGCGGAAGAAAACGTTTCACCGGCGGACTTTGGAAACTATTATAGTGACAACGAGCCCCAGCAGACTGAGGGCGGCGGCTGTGTAATATGCCGAAGCGGGCTCCAGGCAGGCCCCCGTCATGGGGCCGGCCACGCCGGCGACGGCAAAAGCCACGAACAGTATGCCGTAGTTGAGAGTGATGTTTTTGCTGCCGAAAAAGTCTGCGCATACGGAGGGGAACAGCCCCAGGTAACCGCCGAACAGCAGGCCCACCAGCACCAAAGCCGCCATAAAGCCGGCAAAGCTCTGGCTGATAAGGGTCATAAAGGCCATCACCAGACAGTTGAGGGCAAACATGATGATAAGGGCGGGCATACGCCCCAGCTTGTCGGAAACGGCGCCCCAGACCAGCCTGCCCAGAGCGTTGGCAACCGCCAGTATCATGACTCCCATCACCGCCAGCATCTCGGGATCCGACGCAGACACGTTCACGCTGTTTATCACGTCAAGGGTGATACCCTTGGCCTGGCTCACTATCATCAGGCCGGCAAAGGCGCCGGCGGCATACATAAAGGCGATCATCCAGAACGAAGCCGTCTTCAGCATTTCTCCCGCCGTGAAGTCCTTTCCGGCGCCCTGAGCCGCTTTGCCGCCGGCGGTCTCTTCCGACTGCCGGACCACGAGGGCGGCGCATATCATAATTATCGCGAACAGCACGCCAAGGACCATATAGGTGCCCTGCAGCTCATATCTGTTCAGGAGCCACTGCCCGAAAGGAGCAAGTATAAGCGGACCGCCTCCCAGTGCAGCCACCACGAGCCCGGTGGCAAAGCCCCGCATATCGGGGAACCACTGGGCGACAACGCCTACAATAGAGCCGTAAGCCATGCCGGAGCCTACCCCCAGCATCACCCCGAAGCCGGTATAGAGCAGGGCAAGGCTGCCCGCCCTGACGGCAAAGGAGGCTATAATGAGCCCCAGGGCAAAAATGACGCTGCCCAGAACTATGGGGAGACGGGGCCCCTTTTTGCCGGAGATGATGCCGCCGGCAATGGTCCCTATGGGCAGGCATCCCACCACCAGGGAAAACGCCAGAGAGGCCTGGGCCTTTTCGATCCCGAAGGACGCGATTATAGGCGCCATAAAAACAGAGGACGCATAAGCGAGCCCCTGACACATGTTTGAAAGAAAACCGGCCGTAAGTATCAGCCATCTGATTTTGTAATTTTTCATTTCCGCAAGTCCGATGATCATAGTATTCGCAGTCTCCTGCGGAAAGGCCTCTTTTCCGGGCGTTTCCCGCAGCAGTTTACGGCATAAAAAACATACACCTAATTAATTATATCATAAAAAACCGGCAGAACAACCGGTTTTGCCGTATTTTTTAAAAATCCTGCGCTTCATGCCGGCCGCCGCCCCGGGGGAGCCGGCTTTTCTGTTGATAATTCCGCCGTTATATGATAAAATAATAATAGTAAAAAAAAGCCGGACGCTCCGGCATAAACCATATGATTTGCGGCAGGTAATACCATGGCTGACAAGTATAAAATCATCAGTGATTTTATCAACTGCAGGGCCCTTGCTCTGAAAGGAAACAAATGCGGCATAGTGGATGCCGGCGGCAACGTTCTGAGAGACTTTGTTTATACCAATACGGACGAAAACGACTGGACGGTTTCCGGCGACGGGGTCATAACCGGCTACAGCGGCAACAACAGAGTGCTCGTCATTCCTCCCATCCTGAAGAACAAAGAGATAAAAGCCGTAGGCGCCGAAGCCTTCCGGGGCTGCAAAAACATCTACGAGATCACTCTTCCCCACGGCGTGGAAAGCATACGCTACAAGGCTTTTGCCTATTGCGACAATCTGAAACGCGTCATCCTGCCGGATTCCCTTCTCAACATAGAGGACTGGGCGTTTTTTTACTGCAACCATCTGAAGACCATCCGTATCCCCGACAGCCTTATGGATCTGGGGCAGTATGCCTTTGAAGCCTGCGACGGGCTGCAGGAGATAGAGGTCAGCGATTCCAACCAATACTGCCTTTCCATAGACGGAGTTTTGTTTTCCAAGGACAAAAAGCGGCTGTTCAGGTATCCCAGCGGCCGGGATGCCGCCGAATACTCGGTGCCCAAAGGCACCGAGGCGATAAGCCGCACGGCCTTCTACGGGGCGAAGGTAAAAAGAGTGAAGCTGCCCGAGGGGCTCAAACGTATCGGCCTGGGAGCCTTCAGAGACTGCCGCGAGCTGGAGGAGATCAATATCCCTTCCACTGTGACCAGGATATCCAACCACGCCTTTCTGTGCTGCAAGAAGCTGGCAAAAGCGGAGCTTCCGGCAGGCCTTAAGGAAATCGAGAACAGGGCTTTTTATTACTGCAAAAGCCTGAAAAGCATAAAGATCCCCGAAGGAGTGGAAGCCGTGAGCGAATGCGCCTTCGACGGCTGCGAAGGGCTGACGGACGTCTCCCTTCCTTCTACCCTGACCGGTATCGGCGCGTGGGCCTTCAACGGCTGCACCCAGCTCCGCAGGCTGAGCATACCTCCGTCGGTAAAGACCATAGGCCCGTGGGCCTTCGCCCATATGGACCGCCTGGAGGCGATAGACCTGCCGGAGATAGGGGTCATCCCCGAAGGGCTCCTGTATAACGCAAAACAGCTGACGGAGATAAACGTCCCGTCTTCCGTAACGGAAATAGGCTCCCGGGCTTTTGCCGGCTGCAAAAGGCTCGGCGGGATAGTTATACCGAAAGGCGTGGCAAGCCTCGGCGCAAGATGCCTTGACGCCTGCAAGTCCCTGAAGACCATATCCGTGGAAAAGGGGAACCCGGGCTACGTTTCCGAAAACGACATCCTTTTTACCGCCGACAAAAAAACCGTTCTCAAATTTCCCGCAGCGGCTGAGATCACCGGCTGGACGGTCCCGGAGACCGTGGAGCGCGTGGGCAGGTGGGCCTTTGCCGGCTGCAAGAACCTGAACAACATAACGCTCTCGCCCGCCACGACTTCTATAGGCGAGGGGGCTTTTTACGCCTGCTCCGGCCTTTACGAGATAACCATTCCCGCAGCGGTGGAAGAGATAGGGCGCTCCGCCTTTTTCTACTGTAAAAATCTGAAGGATATAAAGGTGGAGGGCAAAACCACCCGTATAGGCGACTGGGCGTTTTTTGAATGCGGCAGGATGCTGACGGTCCACTGCCCGGAGGGTTCCGCCGCCCACGAGTTTGCGGCAAGTTCAAAAATGAGGTTCAAAATAACGCAATAAAGAAAAGGCTGCTTTTTGCAGCCTTTTTTTGAACGGCGCGGCATTTTGCCGAAAAACGCAGCCCTGCCGCCGCCCAAAAAAACGGACGCCGAAAAGCGTCCGTTTGCATTTATATCCTTCTTTCAGGCAAAAAGCCCGGCAAGAAAGGTTTTTATTCTGCCGAAAAGCGAGGCGAAAAAGCCCGTTTTTGCTTCGCCGGCAGAATTTGCGGCATTTGCCGAAGCGGCTTTTTCTACCTGCCCGTTACCACCCGCAGAAGCGGCTTTTGCCGGCCGGTTTCCGGCTGCCGAAGAATATGCAACTCTTTTAAAAGCGGAAACCCCGGCTGTCCGTACGTCGGCAAGGTTTGTTTCCTTATATACGGGTTCTTCTTCGCTCTCATAGAAACACCACATCGTTTCGGTATTCAGCTTCTGCTGCTTTCTGTTGCTCCACAAAAGACATCGGTCACCGCCGGCATGCTTTTCTTTTGATCCGTAACGCTTTTCATTGTTTTCCATGTTCTTTTCAACATCTTCTTCAGAAAGGCGCACCTTCCAATGCTCGATTGTGCCGCTCTTAAAATGTGTCCGGATAATATTATCCGTAAGTATCGCTACATTGTCCGGCGTACCGTTCCCGGGAAGATAATATCTGTTTCCCGAATACATCTCCGAGATGATCCTGCCGTCTGCAAGACTTGTATAAAAAACAGAATACATGGTGGCTATCATATATCTGCCGTCCGCGGTTATGGCGATATCCTCGGGAACCTCGCCTTCGTTATACCATATGACCTTTCCTCTGTCCTTTACCACGGAAAACGAAGTGCTGTAAGGGTACTTCTTAATGTAATCTATATACTCACCGGCATCATACTGCAGGATCTCAAACCTGTCATACTTTTCGATGCGACTGACAAGAGGAAGCATTTCGCACATCTGATCTACGTTTTCGTTGTTGTCGCAGATAAAACCGCCGTAAGAAAAGAAATGCTTGTCTCCGTATATCTGCTTCCAGACAGATTCGTCAAACAATTGCTTGTTAACGATAATATGTCCGGCCTTATAAAAATCCCTGTTGTAAAAAGTGACCTGCGGTATATACATATCTTCGGGATCATTATAAACCTTCTGAAGAAAATCAGGAACAACAGGCACTTGAACAGACCTTATTGGCGCCTTTGCAGAAGCATTCAGCGCTACTGTCAGACAGAAAACAATGACAATAACAAATAAAACAGAATACTTTTTCATTTTTAAGTCCTTATTGATTCAATTGAATTATCTCTATATTGCTTAGTTGCAGCTGATTACCGGAACAGACAGGCACGTCATAAACTGTTACAAAACAGTTTTCGCGCAGATACTGCAGAAAGCCTGAGTCATCGTGGTCATACCCGCCTCTTCCGTCTGTGACGTCATACAGTTTGTTGTTGTATATATTGATCACATGATTTTGAAAATGCGCAGCATTAGGATCTCCGCCTCCCTGAAATCTCAGCGCGATTTGTTTTAATCCTACAGCATCATAGTCTGCAATCATATTGCCGTAATAATATGCTTCTCCGTGAATTTCATCAAATCCGATAAGAGCGCTTGGTATTGCTCCGACATTAAAAGCCAGGCGATTGCTATACGATATTCCCATTCCCTGGCTTCTAAGAGTGTCTATAAACAACTTGCTCCAATGGTCACATCTTCCGTCTGCGTATTTTAAAAGTTCGTCTGTATCATACGCCAAATTGGGTGTTGAGTTTCCGTGGCCGTAATAGGTGAGAACACGCCCGTCCAACGATCGTATATTGCAGGTCTGAAACTTTTTCCATATCAAATCAAAAACATCCGCTTGTGTGGATGCGCCGGAGGCGGCGGAACAAGATAAAGACAGAAGGCTTTCATATAGTTTATTGGAGCACAGAGCCGTTAACGGCGTATCGTTCGGCACGTACACCTTTATATCGCAGGAGCCCGACGCTATGTTCGACCCCCCGGAGGTCTGTACCTTCCACGGCAGCGACAAATACTTTATGCCTACGGTATTTGAAACGGCGTTCACGCTTTCCACAACGTCCGTTGCTGTCAGGCGCTTATAGCCGGTTTCCTGGGTCACGGTAAAATGGCTGGAACCGAAAGGAAACGAAGTATTTGCCCCCGTTATGTAATCTGTGGTTCCGTCGTAGGCGTTCGTCCCCGTATCTGCAAGCTCCAGCTCCGTCAGTTTGAGCTTATCGCCTTTCTTCACTACAAAGGGAGTGTTTTTGTCTTCCGTCGCGTCGTCGTTCCGATAGTTGTAAGCCTCAAAGGCAAAACCGTCGAGCCCGCTTCCGGAAATGGTCTCGTTGTCCTTCCATAATCCCTGGGAATACGGGTAGATCAGTCGATTGCAATAATCATAAAAACTTAATGAAGAATTCGCTGCCAGATGGCAGTAAAGCCCGGTGGAGGTAAACGTAAGGTTCTTTTGGGCAAGAGTGCGGATCTGTATGGAATTGGTGGCGGTAAGGCACAGGTTTATAGTTTTTCCGAAAGCCGGCATCCGGAAGTATATATATTGGGGAACGCTCCCCGCCTGCCACGTTTTGCTGACGCCTCCCGGAGTATCCGGCGATATCAAATTATTGCAGGCGGCGTCGGTATAAAGATCAGAGGGAAAGTTCATGCCGGGCATAGGCACGGTGGCCCAGCTCACGGTCAGAAAGCAGCAGTTCTCATGGGGGAATTCCGCCGGTATGGTGGAAAGATCTATGCGGTATATATCGTTCTGCCTCATATATAACGTGCGCTCCCGTTCCGCAAGATCCATCAGATATATATCAAATTCGTGGACGTAATCCTCGTCGCTGACGGAGCCCCCTCCGCTGTTGACGACGCTGTCGTCCTTTACCCTGTATTCCACGGTGTATTTGCCGGCAGGAACGTTTGCAAAGTCTCCCATGATGCCCGGAGGCAGCGAAGACGGGATCGACACGGCGGCTCCCGGAGCAAGCCGGGGATGGCCGAAAATTTGTAAGGAATACAAAGGGGTAAAGCCGGAATAGGCGGGGCTGTACGTGAGCTCATGAGTCAGGGGATTTTCCCCGACGATATAATCGGTATCGTAAAAAGCGGTGGTAGTCCCCACGCTGCCGCCGCAGGCCAGAACATGGCTGTATCTCCCCGAAGAAGAACTCACTATGAAATCGGCTCCGAAATGGGTATAGGAAGCGGCGTTGTTTATGGAAAGGGTGATATTGCCGTTGCCGACGCCGTCCGTGGGAGAATAAACGGTGTCCGCATGCGCAAGCGACACAAGAACAGCCGTCAGCAGAAACATCAGAACGTATGATGCAAATCTATAAGGCTTATTGATCATGACAGTCTCCTTGTCTAAAAGTTTACGGTTTTACTTTATCACATAAAGAACTAAAATGCAACAGCAAACAATAAAAATTTTTGCAATATCAAAAAAATCTTTATGAGAGCGGGCATCCGGAAGTGTCTGCCACAAGCCCGGGAGATATCTTGCCGGTTCGCTAAAAAGGAGAACCGGCCGGATGACGGGTGACGTTAAGCCGGCTGTTTGAACGGCGCAGCGCAGTCTGCCCGTCCGAAGGCATATAAACAAAACGCCGGACCCGAAAGGTCCGGCGCAAACGCTTTTATGCTTTATTTCTTTTTGTCAGAGTCTTTTTTGTCTTTCTTTTCTTCTTTTTTGGGAGCGGCCTTCTGCAGGTCTTCATACTCCTTCATGCGTTTTTCTTCGAAGGCTCTTATGTCGGCAGCCTTTTTGCTTTCCTCGGCCGCTTCGGCAGACATGCCGATTTGTTTGAATTTATCGGCAAGCTCTTCGTGAACATAGGCGTCGGAGCGGTTGAGGTCGGAAGCCTGCTTATACTGTTTTCCCGCCTCCTCCTTTTTGTTCTGCTTCACCAGGGCGTCTCCGTAAAGAAGCCTCAGGTCGTAGCTTTCGGTGATCTGGGAATCGGGGTCGTCCAGTATCTTGTGCAGGAGGCCGGCGCAGTCGTCGTATTCTTCCATATCGAATTTCACGGAAGCCAGCGCAGCCAGTATCATATCCTTGTTGCCCTGAGTATCGTTTTTGGAAGCGGCCTCCAGGTTTTTGGCTGCCTTGGTATCAAAAGCCTTTTTCTTGTCGGGAGCGTATTCCATTGCCGCCCGGAAGGCGTAGTAATACCCTGCCAGTTCTGGGTCTTTGACCTCGAAACCTTCTATCTTTTCTTCTTCCGACCGGATAGACTGCTCCGCCTGCTGTTTCAGGACTTCCTTGTAAGCCTTTCTGCGATCCTTTTTGACCTTGTCCGTCAGCTTTCCGGGAAGCGTTTTCTCCGTTTTGTTCAGCTTGACTATATATATGCCGGCGTCGGTCTTCACGGGATCGGCCACCTCGCCTTCCTTCAGGCCTTCCAGCAGCTTGGCCGCTTCCTGGGGAAGATAAGGGGAATCGATCTCGTTGTACACGGTTTCGGGAAGAGCAAAGGAACCTGCCGTATTCTTGCTGACATCACCTATGTTTTTGCCTTTCCGCAATTCCTCCGCAGCCTTTTTTGCCGCCTCCATAGCCTTTTCTTCCGTGGAATCGTTGTCGGTGATTATCATAACGTCCGCGTGATAGTTCTTCCAGGTGTCCTCCAGCTCTTTGTCGGTCATATCGTCGGCCTTTTTCTGAGCCTGGGCGACAAGGGCGTTTCTTGCCAGCTCGGCTTTGACGCTGAGCTCGGAAACGGATTCCTTGGTGGTCTGAACCAGGGAGTCTATGCTCATACCGTTGTCGGAAAGCACCTTCAGATACTTTTTGTCCTTGCGGGGGTCCAGCTTCTCCTCAGACTTGGGGATATCACCCATGATGGCCGCGCGGTTCACCTTCAGATCCTCGGCGATCTTTTCGTCTATTGCAGCCTTAAGTTCCTTTTTGGATATGCGGATGCCCTTGTTTTCCGCTATCTGTATATCCTTCTGATAGTTGATGATATTGCTCACTATCAGTCCCTTTATATTGGCATACTGCAGAGGAGATTTGACGCCTCCGGCGGAAGCCATCTCGTAATACCTCTCCCACTCGGCGTCAAATTCGCTCCGGCGGATCTCATCGTTCTGGACGGTGATCACCACGTCCTTCGCATTTCCGCCCTGCATGCTGCGGGGACGGGCGCCGAACATATAAAGGGAGCCAATCACAAATATCACAAGGATCACCCACAAGATCACCCTGAGGTGTGTGGCAAAATCGGTTCTCAGTCTGTAAATTCCCATTTTTTTCCTCGTCTGAAACTCTGTTTATTTTTTGATCTGTTCCATGCGGCGGATCACCGCATCGGCAAACTCCTTCGTTCCCACGGCGGTGGGATCGTTTCTGTCCGCCTTCATATCATAGGTCACCTCTCTGCCTTCGGCGATCACGCCGGCTATGGCGTTTTCCACAAGAGAGGCGGCTTCAAATTCCTTTATGTGCTTCAGCATCATGACCCCCGAAAGCATCATGGCCGAAGGGTTCACCTTGTTGAGGCCCTTGTATTTGGGGGCGGAGCCGTGAGTAGGCTCGAACAGGGCCACCTCGTCGCCGATGTTGGCTCCGGGAGCGACTCCCAGCCCTCCCACGAGGCCTGCGCAAAGGTCGGAAAGGATATCGCCGTAAAGGTTGGGCAAAACCAGCACCGAATAAAGCTCCGGCTTCTGCACCAGCTGCATGCACATATTGTCCACAAGCCTTTCGTTATACACTATGCCCGACGCTTTCCCGCCGCAGTCCGCGAGGGCGGCGTCGCCTTCTTCCGGTTCCAGCTCCGGCTGCTCAAAGGAAGCGCCGTAGGCTTTGGCGACTTCGCGGCAGACTCTGTAAAAAAGGCCGTCGGTAAACTTCATTATATTGGCCTTGGCAACGGCGGTGACAGTTTTTCTGCCGTTGGCTATGGCATAGTCGAAAGCCATTTTAATAAGGCGTCGGGTACCGGTCACGGAAATAGGCTTTATGGAGATCGCGGAATCGGTCCGAATTTTTCCGCCGGACATTTTTATGATTTCCTCTGCCTCGGGGGAGCCCAGATCCCATTCCACGCCGGCATACAGGTCTTCGGTGTTCTCTCTGAAGATCACCAGATCCACGTCGGTATATCTGCTGCGGATGCCCTTATAGTATTTGCAGGGGCGGACGCAGGCGTAAAGGTCCAGCTCCTTTCTGAGAGCCACGTTCACCGAACGGAAGCCCTTGCCTATGGGAGTGGTGATGGGCCCCTTCAGACCAAGCCTGTTTTTACGAAGAGAATCCAGCACGTCCGGCGGAAGGGGTGTCCCCGCCGTTTCCATGATATCTATACCGGCTTCCCGGACGTCCCACTCTATATCTGCCCCCGACGCTTCTATGACCCTGCGGGTGGCCTCGGTGAGTTCCGGCCCCGTGCCGTCTCCCGGGATAAGAGTGATTGTGTATTTCGACATTATTGCCTCCGTTATTTTCAGACCTTATCTGATATTCACATACTTAAATATTATACAATATATCGTGAAAAAAGGCAAATGCCTGCCCCGGCCGAAAAGCGCCTTCCCCCCACTTGCCTGCAGCCTTTTGCGCGGACTCCCGAAAAGATCGTTATCTGCCGAAGATCACCTTTATCACGGTCTGGGCATACATACGGGCAAGAAAATCGTTGGGATGGTTCACGTTGTTGCCGGTAGCGTGGTAGTATTCCTTTCGGGTAAGAAGATACCTGTGTATCCCGGTCACGGGAGCGAGGCCCACGTGCTCTTTGTCTTTCACGTATTCCTTCATGGCGTCCTCGTAGATATCCTGGTTGTTCCAGAAGCCCCTGGCCCTTTTGTGGGGCAGCATGGTGGAGACCAGCAGCACGTCGCATTCGGGACAGGCTTCCCGGATCCCGGATACGGAAAGGTCCGTCAGCCGGATAAACTCTTCCGCCGGCTTGGTGTGGTCGTTCATCCCGAAGGCGTAAACCACCAGGTCGGGATCATAGGCTGTGACCCTCTCTTCTATGTTGTCCACCGCCCATATGGATTCCATGCCTCCCACGGCCGTGTTGATATACGTCACGTTGCCGTTGCCGGAGATATCCTCCATGGCCGAGCAGGACATACGGCACCAGTTCTCCGCATTCGGCTTTCTGCCGTAAACCGAAGAGGAATTGGCGCCGGTGGAAATGGAATCGCCGTAATAAACCACTGTGACGGGCTCTCCCGACAGCAGTTTTTTCAGGAATCTGTCGAATTTGGGCTGCCGCTCCGGCACGGGGCCTTCCCAGCGGCCCGAAGGCCTGTAGGTGACGGCTATCTGCTTTTCTATGAATTTCGGGGTCTCGGAAAAGCCCAGCAGAGGATGCCCCTCCACGGTGCACTCGAAATACGTGCCGGGCAAAGCCGTCGCCGGATCGGGATAAAACTCCGAAAGGGGCATCACCGGCAGAGAGCCGTTTTCGCATAAAACCAGCGCGCCGTCTTCAAGCCTGTAATCCTCTCCTTCTTTGTAAAGGGTCTCCAGGTCGGAGGAACGCACCTCGAAGATCTCTTCCGCGGGATACATGAGCAGCGCCGTTTTGTCCCCCTCCACGAACATAACCGTTTCGTGGTATATCACGTCCGAAGACCAGAAGGGCAGCATATATTTGCTTCTGTCATACACAGCCAGACTGTGATCCATTTGTTTCTCCTTTGTTATATCTTTTGACACCGCAAGAGCGCCGTTTTTCCTTCCCGAAGAATATTCCCTCAGCTCCTTTGCCGTAAGGGCCCGGGTCCAAAGGGTCCCGTTCCCGCTCCAGAAATCTTCTCCGGGAAGAGGAGGCGTCTTTTCGGAGGCTCCCGCAGGGCGGCCGCAGACGTAAAAACGCGTCCCGCCGCCCAGAACGATCCCTATATCATCGCCCCGCCGCGCCCGGGGAGCGTAAAACAGCGCGGAATCCGATATCCCGTCCAGGGCCCACGCCAGCCGGAAAAAGGGCCCCAGCTTTTCAAGCTTCAGAAAACCCCTCTCTGCCGGAGAATACAAAAGCATCGTCCCTTCCCCGCCGCAGGGGGCGGCCAGGGTCCTGACCTGCGCTCCCGCCGCCTGAAGGGAAGCGGCAACAAAGAAAGCTATAAACAATAATCTGAACGTTTTTATCATATCTCTGCCTCAAACCGGTGGAAACCGGAGGTTATTTCTTTTTCTGCGCCTTCAAAAGCCACCGTCCCCGAAACTCCGGGAGGCAGCTGCGCCCACAGGATCTTTTTGCCGAAGCGCTTTGCCCAACGCACCGAGATCATGCCCCGCGGCGTGTCCGCCGCAAGACTGCAGGAAAGCAGCTTTTCCGGCAGACAGGGCTTTATCTCCACCTTTTTCCAGCCCGGAGCGGCAGGCTTCAGGCCGGCTATACGGGTGTAAAGCACCGAAAGGGCGTTGCCGTGCATGGGGTGGCTGTGGGAATTCATTCCGGGAGCTTTTTTGAGTTCGTATCTCTCCCACAGGGTGGTGGCTTCGTTTTGCAGCATGTAGCCGAAGGAAGGATATTCCTCCCGGCAAAGGAATTCCCAGGCGTCGTCGGCATATCCGTATTCGAACAGCATTTCCATAAGGGGCTGCGTCAGCTGATTGCCGGTGGTGATACGGCAGCGCCGCCGCCGCAGCTCCAGCGCCATATTCTCCGCCGCCGCGGCGCGTTTTGCTTTCGGGATCAACCCCAGCCAAAGAGCGAAGGCCTGGGCTCCCATGCCGCCTCCGGCAAAGGACGCTTTTTCTTCGTCCCACCACCGGGAAAGCATGGCGTTTTTGATCTTTTCGGCGTTGTCCCGGTATTTCTCTGCGGGAAGGCCCGTTTTTTCGGCAAGCTCCCGGAGCAGAAGGCAGTTATAAAGGGAAAAGCCGGTGGACACCACAAGCCCGTCGGTATATGCGTTCTGAGGTATCTCCTCTCCCATACAGGCATACGAAGGGCCCGCCCAGTCGCCGTACCAGCTGTAATCCACTATATAATCTTTGCTGCGGGACAGAAGATAATCCTCCCAGCGTTCCAGATCAGGCATGACGCTCCGCACGTATCCGGCGTCGCCGGTGCGCATGAAGTATTCCCGGGCGGCCACGAGAAAGGACGAACAGCAGGGGTCCGCCGGCAGCATGCCGTAATAATACGGGCAGCAGCAGGTAAAGCAGCCCTCCGGCCGCTGCTCGTTTTGGATGTCGCGGATTATTTTCGGATACAGCCTGCCCACTTCAAAGGAATAGGGGGACACTCCGAACCTGCCGGTGGCGTCGTTCATCCACCCCATACGCTCGTCCCGCTGGGGACAATCGGTCATCACCGACGAGATATTGTTTTCATCGGTGCGTATAAGGGCTTCCCACACGCTGTTCACCAGGCTGCTGCCGCAGCGGAAGCGGGTCCCGGTGCGCAGGTCGGTATGTATCTACACCGCCTCGGCGCCGGAACAATCCTCCAGGCCGGAGACGGCGGCGTAGCGGAAGCCGTGCCAGGTGAAAAGAGGCTGCCATACGGCAAGATCCCTTTCGTCTCCCGACGCAGTATAGGTGTCCCGGCAAAGGGCGCCTCTCAGGGGAGCGGTGAAAAGGGTCCCGTATTCGTCAAGCTCTTCGGCAAAGCGCACTTCTATCCTGTGTCCCCGGGGAAGCGGGGGCAGGGGGAGCCGCAGGACCCCGGCTATGTTTTCGCCGAAATCCAGCACGCAAAGCCCCTTTTCGGGGCGGGTGATATCCGCGGGAGCAAGGGTCCGGACGGGGCGGACGGGCTCGAGGATATCCGGCGCAAGAGTTCCCCCGGGGCCTTCGCATTCGCAGACGGAACGCTTTTCCTCTTCGGCGGCAGCGTTATAGTCTTCTCCCGCATATATGCCGCTTTGGGCCACGGGGCCGAAGGAATACTGCCACGAAGCGTCGGTGACAAAGGTCTCCTGCCTGCCGCCGGCGTAAAAGACTTCAAGCTGCCCCCAAAGCATGACGGGCCCCATAAACTCTATTTGCCTCTCTCCCACGGCCCTTTTCGTTTCTTCGGTCATATTGTTCCGCCAGCCCTCGGCAACCAAAACGGAAACTGTGTTGAGGCCCTTTTTGAGAAGAAAGCCGGCAGGCTTCGCGCTGCAGCAGACGGTTTTTGCATAATTGGTGTGAGAGGGCTGCAGCAGGGAATCGTCGGGGGCTTCGCCGTTTATAAGGATGTGGTGATACCCCAGCCCGCACACGTAAAAACAGGCCTCCCGGGGCTCCTCCGCCAGCATAATGTCCCGGGAAAAATACGTCACTCTGCCATCGGTGGGCTCCTGAGGGCGTATCCATTTTGCCTTCTCTTCAAAGCAGGCGTTCATTACGTCCCGTTCAAGAGCGCCTGCGCAACCGTCCTCGCCGTAAACGGAAACCGATACCCTGGTTTTTCTCCCCGGGGGGAGCGGCGCTCCCGCATAAAGGGCCTCCTGTTCCTCCGAGGCGACGAAGCCGCTGTCCCACAAAAGCGTTTCTCCGCAGAACGCCCGCGCTCTGTAGCCCTTCTGCCGGGGCTCGCCGCCCTCCAGAGACCAGGAAAAACGGGGAAAAGCCGAATCGGTAAGGTTATACCTTATATCGGCTTTCGTTCTTCCTCCGGAAATATAAAGATCTTTTATTTTAAGCATTGTTTGTCACGGTAATTTCTATGGTCCGGGAACGCGGCGGGCAGCCCGGAAACGAACCTCTGCTTTTTCAACAAAAAGGCGGCGGCGCCGTCCGCTCCGCCGCTTATACGCAAAATCGGCGCCTCAGGCCTCAAGCCCGTATTTTTTGCCGTCCACCCACAGCGAAACAAAATGCCGCGCGTGCTTTATGCGGCGGTAGGCCTCGGAGGCAAAGGACATGGTGTAAAAGGGCACCGCCGCCACGAGAGCGCCGTTTTTTTCCATATTATCTATCTGTTCTTCCGTCAGCACCCCGGCGGCTCTGACGGCGCCCAGGTATTTGTCTCTTTTTTCGGCATCCGCTCCGGATAAATCAATGACCAGCAGAGTCTTGCAGCCGCCGCTGTGTTTTTCCACCGCCGCGGAGACTGTATCGCTGCCGGTCATTATCAATACTTCGTTTCCGGAACATACTGCTTCGTGGGACATTTTGGGTACTCTCCTCCCGCCGCATTGAAAACCAGCGGCAGTCTGTATTATAATTGATATCGGAACACCTTGGTGTGTATATATATATTTTACCATAAAAAAACGGTTTTGGAGCAGATAAACAACAAAAAATGAAAAAAGCGGAGCTTCTTGAAGGACTTTACGTGATCACCGACGAGACCCTGTCGCCGGGAAGGACCCACGCGCAGATAGCCAAAGCGGCGCTGGAGGGGGGAGCCCGCATCATACAATTGCGGGACAAGACCTGTTCGGACAGGCATTTTTACGCGGCGGCGCTGGAGATACGGAAACTCACCCGCAGCTTCGGGGCCCTTTTTATCATAAACGACCGCATCCATATCGCCCTGGCGGCGGAAGCCGACGGGGTGAACTGCGGGCAGACCGACCTGCCCTGCCCCGTTATCCGAAAGCTGCTGGGCCCGGAGGCCGTGATAGGCATCTCCTGCTCCTCCGCGGAGGAAGCCGCAGCAGCGGAAAAGGACGGCGCCGACTATATAGGCCTGGGGGCCGTTTTTCCCACACGGACCAAAGCCGACAGCCCCGAGGCCGGCGGCCTTGACCTGATCACGGAAACCAAAAAACGGGTCTCTCTGCCCATAGCCGCCAGAGCGGGGATAAACCAAAGCAACATACGCCTCGTGGGCGAACGGCAAAGCGAGATGGCCTGCGTGGTGTCGGCGGTGGTATGCGCCGGCGACATGGAAAAAGCCGCGGCGGAGCTGAAAGAGGCGTTTGAAAACGCCAAAAGGCAATAAAAACGCTCCCCCGCCGAAGCCTTCGGCGGGGGATCGCTGCTGCGTTTGGGTATTTATTCAAAAAAACGCGTTTTAGCCGTAGGAGGGTTCCGCCGAAATATCGGGGTCGAAATCCCACGCTTTATCGGACGCGCCGCCGGCGTCGCCGCTGAGCCATATCAGAGATGCGTCCGGCTTTCCGGTTTTCCGGTTTTTCTTGCAGTCTTCCCGGGTGAGGCGTATCTTATAGTGGGCCGTTTTGCCGTATTTTGCTCCCAGGGCGCTGTAATCTGCAGTTTTATACTCGATACGGACAACGTTGTCCGTAAGCATTTTTGCCGATTTGATGCAACCGTACAATTTGTACGGCGTAAAGCTTTTTTCAAAAACGTCGGCAACGACGCCGTTTTTTTCCGCGCCGACGTAATGCACGGCCCTGTCGGTTATGACAACGAGCCTGTCACCAAAACGCCGGACGTTCACGAAACGTTCCCGCGAAGAAGCCCATACGGCCTTTTTTCCGTCTCTCAGGACCTCAAGAGACGGGCGGCAGTCATGATCGGCAGGCAGTCTGCGGCGTCTTGCGTACACTTTCGCCGCATCGTCTATGTCATAGCTTTCCAGGGCAAAGCCATCGGAAAGCGTTTTAGACTCCTTCGGCCCGAATCTCATCCCGAACCGGAAAGGGCTCTTAAAAAACAGCCAGGCAAAATGATCGGCCGCATCGCCGTTTACTCCCCTTTCGAGCCTGTCATCCTCCGGCCTTCCGTCCTGCTCGGGACTGAAACGGTGCCTGTATTCGGTATATCCGTTGAACACCACCTCCGCGGTTTCGTATACGGCCGTGTCCGGGATATGTTCTGCAGGTACCGGCCTGTCCGTGATCCCTCGTTTTTCAACGGTCAGGCGGGGGCCGGCCATGGGCTTTTCTTCCGGAAGCTCTCTGGCTATGGTTTTTCCGTCCTTTTTCACCACGTCCACCAAAACCTTCCGTTTGCCGGCTCTGATCTCCCGGATACTGTGGTTTTCCCTGTCCGCCGCCCACCGGCAGGCCCCTGCCGCCGCGCAGATCATGACGGCGGCAATAATGATCAAAACAACTCTTTTCATCGCTTTTTCCTTCCGATAGCAGGGGCGCCCTGCGATCCTTCCGTTTTTATCTCTCCTTTGAGATACCGCGGCGTCCGGCCTGCAGCATCCGAAAACCTTCCCTGATCCAAAAAATGCGCTACGCCGCAAACATGGCGAAAAAGCCCCGCACAAGGGTCGCCGCGGCGGCAAGCCGGCCCCTTTCCGCTGCGGTCCTGTACTGGGGCACAAGGACCGCTTCTTTCACACAGCTTTTATCACGCAATACGGGATACTTTGCGTTTTCCAGAACGTCGCGGGGAAACAGCTCCGAAGGCTTTCCCTCTTTCTTTTTAAAAGTCCTGCCGTTGTAAACGGGTTCCCATACGCTCTTTTTGAAACACCACATACGGCACACCTTTGCAGATTCTTCGGCGCACTCCCGGGTCTTTCTGCCGCATATCCCGTTCCACCACAACAGCCTGCCTTTGCAGTTATAATACCACCCGGTGCTGCCGGCAGTCATCAAAAGCCTGGATTTGTTTCTGGCCGTATCCTCCCCGGAAAGCTTCAGCGCCCAGTGCTCGGCGCAGCCGTCGGGATACGAATAGCGGACAATGTTGTCTGTCAGTATCCTCACCTCGGGATATGCGGAGGGCGGCATATAACTCCCCCGGGTCTTGCTTTCGGTAGCCCCGATCCAGTTCACTCCCTCCGCGAAGGCGCGCTCCAGAACCAGTTTTCCCGCCGTTTCCCGGGAATACCAGCCGCCGCGGGCAGATACTACAAGGCTCCTGCCGTCCGGAAGCAGGATGGCGTCCGGGCGGGCAAGCGCGAATTTTTTACCCCGGGAAATCTCCCGCATGACCGGCATAACGTCGAACCATACGGTTTTGCCCTTGCGCCTTAAAACCAGCAAATAAACGTTGCTCTTGCCCCAAAGGCCCTGTC
>JAGDAG010000144.1 GCA_017959625.1 Abditibacteriota bacterium
GTCGTTGTCGCCCGTCAGTATATAATAACCGTTTCCTTTTCTGTCCGGTATGATATTATGGACGTGGCGCAGGCAGCCCGCCGGGAACCGGTAAACCACGGCGGCCGTTCCGTCGGGCCCTGCTCCCCATATCCGGACCTCCCGCCTGTCGTCATTGGAGGAATAATCGCCCCACAAAACTTCGTATCCCGAAGCCTCCAAAGCCGGGGCTATGTTGAGGGGAGCGGACATGCCCTGCTCCGGGGGGCATATCTTTTGGAGGCGGGTATCCGCGTATCGGTAAAGCGTTTTGTCCTTAAAGAAAAACACGTCTCCCGACGCCGAAAAACAGGCGCACCTGACGTCTCTCCTGAACATACGGCGGAGGAGGCGGCTGCTTTCCGTGATGCGTTCAAAAAAAGAACGGGGCAGGGAGCAGATATTTGTTATTTTTCCTTCCGCATCCATTTTGCACAGACGGCCGTTTTTGTATCCGAGGACCTGCCTGTCTTTAAAAACGGCAACGGGAGCGACGCCCTTATACCACTTTACCGGTCTCATTTATGCGTCCGTTCGCTTTGCCGCCCAGGGCTCGCAGGTCCCGTGTTCCAGGACGTCTGCTATCCGCCTGCAGGCCTTTCCGTCGCCGTAGGGGTTGCAGGCGTGAGACATTTTGTCGTAGGCTTCTTTGTCTTCCAAAAGCTGTTTGAAGGTTTTGTAAATGGTTTCTTCGTTGGTCCCCACGAGCTTCAGGGTGCCCGCTTCCACTCCTTCGGGGCGCTCGGTGGTATCCCGCATGACCAGTACGGGCACGCCGTAGCTGGGGCATTCCTCCTGGATGCCGCCGGAATCGGTGAGGCAGAGATAGCTCCTTGCCTCAAAGTTGTGGCAGTCGAAAACCTCCAGGGGCTCGATGATGTGTATCTGCCCGCAGCCGCCGAGCTCGGCTTCCGCCGCCTGCCGCACCACCGGGTTCATGTGGATGGGATATACGGCCCTGCATTCCGGGTGCTCGCTGAGCACCCGCCTTATGGCGCGGAACATATGATGCATGGGCTCTCCCAGATTCTCTCTTCTGTGGGCCGTGATGAATATCAGCTTTCCGCCGCCTACCCAGTCCAGCTCCGGATGATGATAATCTTCCTTTACTGTGTGCTGCATGGCGTCGATGACCGTATTGCCCGTGACGTATATGTTCGCGGGATCCTTTCCCTCTTTGATGAGGTTCTCCGCCGCCAGCGGGGTGGGGGCAAAATTGTATTTGCTGATGATGCTCACCGCCTGCCGGTTGAACTCCTCCGGATACGGGCTGTATATATTGTAGGTCCTGAGCCCCGCTTCAACGTGCCCCACCGGGATCTGAAGATAGTAACACGCCAGGGCGGTGACAAAGGTGGTGGAGGTGTCTCCGTGGACGAGGACCACGCCGGGCTTTTCTTTTTCCAGGACTGCCTTGATCTTTTCAAGGATCCCCGTCGTGATCTCGAACAGGGTCTGTTTTTCTTTCATGATCGACAGGTCGTAGTCCGGCGCCACGCCGAAGGTCTCCAGCACCTGATCCAGCATCTGGCGGTGCTGGCCCGTGACGCAGACGACGGTCTCGATGCCTTTTCTCGTTTTCAGCTCGTTGACAAGAGGGCATATCTTTATCGCCTCGGGTCTGGTCCCGAAAACAAGCATAACTTTTTTCATATCACCCGTCCCCCTGAACTATATGTGGTAAGTCCCTTCCAGTTTGCAGATATTATGGCAGTCCAGCACCGTCTTCCCGGCCAGCTTTTCCATGTTCTCCCTGATCTCGTTGTGCTTCACCATGATAACCACAAGATCCACGTCATCGAGGAAACAGTCAAGGTCGTGATACTGGTTTTTCACCACGTCGTTTTTTATAAAAGGATCGTAGACCTTCAGGCCGGAGGCAAGGTGGCGCTCCTGGCTCTCCAAAAGCTGAAGAGTGGGGGATTCGCGCATATCATCCACGTTTTCTTTATACGTAAGGCCGTAAAGCCCCACCCGGGAGATATCGGTCATGCCCTTTTCTTTCATGATCTCGTATATCCGGTTCAGAACGAAATCAGGCATACCGTCGTTGGTCTTCATGGATTCGTCGATGACCTTGGCAAGGGAAGGATAGTCGCCCACAAGGAACCACGGGTCCACCGAGATGCAGTGCCCGCCCACGCCGGGGCCGGGCTGCAGGATATTGACCCGGGGATGCATGTTGCAGATCCTGATTATCTCGTAAACGTCCATATCGTCGTACCGGCATATCTTTGCAAGCTCGTTGGCAAAAGCGATGTTCACGGCGCGGAAGGTGTTTTCCACCACCTTGGTCATCTCTGCAGTCTTGATGTCCGTGACCACTATCTCGCCCTCGCAGAAGGAAGCGTAGAGCTTTTTCACTTTTTCGCCGACTTCTTTGTCGTCGGCGCCGATGGTACGGTTGTTGTGCAGAAGCTCGTACACCATGTTGCCGGGGATGATGCGCTCGGGAGCGTGGACGAGCTGAAGGTCTCCGCGGCCCGCTTCGGCGACCGCGGGGCGGATATATTTCTCCACGGTCCCCGGAGAAACTGTGGATTCGATGATAAGGACCGCTCCCCGGGGGGCGGCCTTCATAACTTCTTTCACGGCGGCCACCACGTAGCCGGCGTCGATTTTTTTGCTGAATTTGTCATAGGGAGTAGGCACGGAAATGATATACGTATCCGTCACCTGATACTCCGTGGTGAATTTTATGCCGGCCCTCACCGCATCGCGGAACAATTCGTCAAGGCCTTCCTCTTTGAAGGTGGTTTTTCCCGCGTTCAGCGTCGCCACCAGATCGCTGTTGTAATCGGTCCCTGTGACCTCGACACCGTGGGAAGAGAGCATCAGCGCCGTTGGGAGTCCTATATAACCGAGTCCTATCACGTTTACCATATTTTTTCAGTTTCCTTTTGCGATTTCAATAGTTGTTTTTGTTTCCGTTCCCCCGCGCCCCCGGACGGTCAGGCGCGAGGCAGCGTCCTGCTTTAAGTAGAAAAGGCTTCTCTGCGCCTTTTGCAATTCTATGGGGCCGTTGCAGCGTATGCTGCAAAGCCGTTTTCCTTTATAGGAAAGAATGGCTGCTCCGTTTTCCAAAGTCACCTCGCAGGGCGTGTGGAAGGCTATCGAATAGTCTTTGTCCGCCTTGTCGGCGATCTCAAACGAGCTGCCGGAGAGAACGACGCGCCGCCGGTGAGTATAGCCGTTTGCCGAAACGGCCTTTCCCTCGAAAGACGAGGCGTCGGCTTTGACGATCTCTCTTTTTGTCCGGCCGTATATCAAAAACGGGCCTGCGGAATTCATCTGGGGCTTTCCGTCCACCGACGCGGTGTTGTGGCTTTCGTTGCCCGCGTATCTCCGGCCCTCGGCGCCGGCGTATGAATAAGTCCCCGCGTCGCAAAGAGCGTTGACTCCGCCGATCCACAGATCGAAGTGCAGCTGATCCATATGGCCGGGACGGGAGGAGTAATCGTTTGAAACGATCATAGCCCAAAAATCGCCGCCCCGTATGGTGAAGAGCCCCGCTTCGGCAAACCGGGAAGACTCTTTTTCCTTTTTCTCCAAAGGATATTCCCTAAGGCTTTTTCCGCCGGAGAACCATATCAGTTCTTCCCGGCATTTTCCGTTTTCATAAAGCTGTTTTCCCGCCGACAAAGCGTAAGACGCGTTTATCGCCGGGCAGAAATCCCTGTAGCCGCAGGAAGAGACCGGAAAGATGAGAGCGCCGTCGTTGTTTCCGTAGTTCGGCACGTCGCCGCTTTCGTCCTGGCATTGGTATAACAGCAGCGCCGAATTTTCTGTTTTTTTCATGCTGCTTTCGCTGAGGCAAAAGCCCGTCTGCTTTGAGGCGCTCATCACGGCTTCCAAAACCTGGAGCGCCAGGCGCTGGTAGTTGAAGGAAAACTGCCTGTAGCCGCCGTCGGAAGCAAACTGTTCGCCGATCACCTTGTCCAGCAGCCTGTAGGCGGCCGCCAGGCGCCGCCGGTCTCCGCAGCACCATGCTCCCGCGATCATCCCCATAAGCTCCGATATGGTATGATTGTTTTTTATGCACCTGTAAGCGTAGAAAAAGTTGCCCAGAACCTTGCGGTAGCACCGGTCGACAAGATCCTTCATACAGCCTGCGTCGGCGTCTTTGGCGGCGCCGGCCGTTCTGAACACTGTGAAAGCAAGCAGCGCGTTGACCATCCTTATGCTGCATTCCTGGCCGCATTTGAAGTTTGCGCCGCAGCCGTAGGGGTTCTTTTCCAGCCAGTCTGCCAGCTGGCTGCTGAAGGCCCGGTAGTATTTTTCGTCGCGGGTAAGCAGATAAGCTCGGGCCAGGGTCGGGAAGTGAGAGAATCTCGAGGCTTCCCAGATGGCCTTGATATCCCCCCGCTCGCTGTCAAAATCGGGGATGGTGAACCACTTTTTCGTTTCGCCGCACCGCTTCTCCGTCAGCGGACTGAGCTGCCAGTCTATGGGGTCGCCGTAATCCAGCGTTATGGAATTGAAGCCTTTGAAGACCCCTTTGCAGGCGTTGTCCGCTTCGGCTATCAGTTTTTCTTTGTCTTCTTCGCTCAGCCCGTTTTGCAGAAAAGCCCCGAGAGCGTCCGTATCGATGCGGAACAGGTCGAGGCGCTTCGGATAGTCCGGCGTCTTTTCAAACAGTCTTTCTGCCGGAGGAAAGGCGTTCAGCAGCCTGAGCTTCAGGCTGTAAAGGAGCCTCGCCGCCGCCCAGCCGGCGCCGTATTCTTTCAGGACGGACAAAACCATTTTGACGTTGGGCATCAGACCACGCTCTCTATGACCTTCAGCAGCCTGTCTGTCAGCGCGCCGAAATCAAAATCCTTTGCGCCCTCGGCTGCGTTGCGCCCCAGCCTGTCTCTTTCTTCCGGGCCCATGTCATGAAACCTCATTATCTCCTGTGCCAGCGCTTCGGGAGTGTCTTCGCCCAGTTCAACGCCGCAATCGTAGCGCTTTATGATGGAATACCCCATGCGGACCGTTGAAATGACGGGCTTTCCGCTGGCCATATATTCAAAAAGCTTGTTGGAGCTGTTGCCTCGCGTCCAGTTGTATTGGTTCTGGGCGTAGTTCAATACGTTCACCGAGGACTTCGACAGTATGTAAGGCACGTACTGACGGTTCACGAAACCTTTTATCTTCACGCTGTCAAGCCCCTCGGCCGCAACCCGTTCCCGCAGCGCCGGCAACTGGCTCCCGTCGCCGTAAATCAGGAAACGGACGTTGCCGTAGCAGCCTTCGGCTTTTATGAGCTTCGCCGCGTCAAGAAGATTCCCCACGTTGTTCACGGGGCGGATGGTCCCCACGTATGTGACGTTGAAGCCGCCGCCGAGGTCCGGGTCGTCAAGCCGCATGGTCCTGATGCGTTCTTCGCAGGCGGCGATATCTACTCCGTTGTTTATGTAATGGCATTTCTCAAGAGCGATATCTCCGCCCTGGGCCGTGGTCCACCGTCTCTCCTTAAGATAATCCGTATCGCCCTCTTTGGTAAAGATAAGGGCGTCTGCGTTTTTGTAGATCCAATGCTCGCCGCGGATCAGCAGACGGCCGAAAAGACTCTTCTCGGAGCTTTTGCCGAAGCTGAAGATGGCTTCCGGCCACAGGTCCCGTATCTCGCAGATACAGGGGATCTTCATTTTGCGCGCGATCTTTATGCCGGCGGCCATAGTGAGGGGATGCACGGAAGACGCGACTATCACGTCGGGCTTTCCGTGTTCTTCGGCATAGGCCTTTGCCGCCGGAAAAAGATTTTTGTAAAACAGGAGCATGTTCAAAACGCGCCGGACGCCGTTGCCCCGGGCGGGAACCGTTTTGACGAATACGAAGGGGATCCCGTCGGTTTCTTTTATTGCCGATATTTCTTTTCCGGTGTCGATATAGCCTTCTCCGCTGACAAGGGCGGTGGAACAGAAGACGGCGGCGTCATGGCCCCGCTCCCGGAGCTGCTTTGCAAACCAGTAATGGCGCCCCGCTTTGTCGCGGAACATGTTTGACGCATAATGGTTCATGAGCCAAACGGTCTTCTTGCCCATATTCAGCGTTCCTTCAACCGTTTTGCCGGTACGCCGACGTATGTGCCCGGAGTGTCTATATCTCTGACCACCACCGCTCCGGCGCCGATGGTGCAGCCGCCGCATACGCTTACGTTATTGCTTACGACGGCTCCGGCGCCTATCCAGGTGTCGTCTCCCACATAAACCGTACCGCCCAAATGGGCTCCCACTGCAACGTGGACGTAATCCCCGACCCGGCAGTCATGATCTGCGGAAGAACAGGTGTTTATGATGCAGCCTTTCCCGATGCGCGCATAAGGCTCCACCACGCTGCCTGCCATAACTACCGTTCCCGGCCCAAGGCCGGCGTCTTTGGAAACAAAGGCGGCGGGGTGGACCAGCGTGACGAGACGCTCGTCGGGGATCGTTTGCATATACAGTTTTCTGATCCCGTTATTTCCGATAGCCACAAAAAGATCGCTGTCTTTTTCCGCAGCCAGGCTGCACTTCCCCACTACGGGCCAGTGTCCGCAACAGGTCAGGGCCTCGTTGTCATCCAGAAACTCGATTTGGTCATAGCCGCAAAGCGTTGCGATCTCCGCCACCACTTTTCCATGGCCCGAGGCTCCCAATATCGTCAGTTTCATTCATCACTCCCCATAAACTCTGTCATAGTTTCTTCTCCGTCGGCAGATATGCCCTCCCGCTTTATCACCGTTTTTAAGGTGGTCAGTATTATTTTCCAGTCGCCCGAAAAGGTTATCTTATATACTTATTCAACATCCATATCGAATCATGCTTCCCAGCCGATGGCGTTTCTCCCGTTTATCTGGGCCAGGCCGGTAAACCCGGGCCTCACTTCGTGGCGCCGCGCCTGGTGCTCGTTGTACCGGTCAAGGTAACGCACGAGAAGGGGGCGGGGCCCGACTATGCTCATATCGCCCCTGAGCGCGTTTATAAGCTCCGGCAGCTCGTCAAGGGACGTTGCCCGGAGTTTTTTTCCGAAGGGGGTCAGCCTGTCGGCGTCCGACTCCGAACCGGCCGCGCCGGGACCGGGCGGCAGCATGGTCCTGAATTTGTAAAGCCTGAATACTTTGCCGTCTCTGCCGGGCCTGTCCTGCGTGAAAAGCACCGGCGAACCCAGCCTGATCTTTACGAGAACGGCGACGGCAAGGATAACGGGCGAAAGAACCAGACCGGCAGCAAGCGCGCACAGAATGTCCTGGGGCCGCTTTATGTATTTTTCGTAAATACCGTAAGGTACGTGCTTTTTTGTCATGGCCTTGATTTCTGCTCTGTTGCGCCAAGGGCGCTTTCTGCGTGCAGAGAGCCGGGAGCATTTTAAATGCGATCCCGAAGCCCGTTATCTGAAACACCGGCGGACGATCTCGATTATCGCGTTCTGCTCTTCCGGCGTCATTTTGTTGTCGGAGGGCAGACACAGCCCCCTGCGGAATATGTCTGCGCCCACGTCTTCCGCCTCTTTAAAACATTCGCCTGCGCGCCCGTTTCGGGTGACAAACGCATGATCTCTGTAAAGGGGCTGAAGATGCATGGGCTTCCATATGGGGCGCGCCTCCGCATTAAAGGCTTTGAGCGCCGCCAGGATCTCCCCCGGGCAGCTTTTGCCGGGCTCTGTGCGCCACGTTTCTTCTTTTTCTCCCCGGGTAGCGGGGCACATTGCTTCTTCGTTTATAAGCAGGCAGGACAGCCAGAAATTGGGCTCGCTGTTTTTTTTGTCAAATGGATTCATCGATAAGGGAAGGTCTTTTAATCCTTCCCGGTAACGGTTGTATATTGCCTTTTTTTGTTTTTTGTGTTCTTCCGCGTAAGGCAGCTGTCCTCTCACGATCCCGGCAATGATGTTGGACATGCGGTAGTTATATCCTATTTCCTCATGCTGATACCAGGGAGCATCCTCCCGGCTTTGCGTGGACCATTTTCTGGCTTTTTTTGCCCAGGCTGTGTCGTCTGTCAGCAGCATGCCGCCGGTCGATCCGGTAATAAGCTTGTTGCCGTTCCAGCTGAGTA